>JAESQE010000145.1 GCA_016765335.1 Planctomycetaceae bacterium | reverse complement strand
CAAATCCGGACCATGTGGATGGAAAAAAGTCCCAGGAAGTCGTGAAACTACAACGCGAAAATCTAGCACTGAAGCAATTATTGGCTCAACGATCTAAAACAGAGAAATCGAACCAATCCACTTCGCGTCTGTTTGGCCCGAAATTGATTTCTGCACAGATCTTGCTTCCTGATCAACAGCAGCGATGGAAATCTGGAACGCTACTTGATGCCGGCGCGTCTGATAAAATTCGTGAGCAGGACTGGATTATTTCTGATGAGCTTCCATTAATTGATCTGGGAGAAGATTTCGGTATCAAGCCGGACGAAATATTACTTTCTGGCCGCGTTGTCATCGGGCAAATTCATGCAGTCGGTCGATGGACCAGTAGCTACCGAGCGGTGACAGATTCTGAATTTCGCTGCCCGGCAACAATCATTAAATCAAGAGATTCACAGCACACTATTGAACGCAATGATCAGCAGGTCCAAACGGTTGGTTCTTTACACGGGACCGATCAGGAAATTTGTGAATTGCGATACATCGAAAACACGTTTCCGGTTCGGGTTGGAGATTTAGTTGTCTTGGCTGATGAACAGCAACGATTTGAAGGCAGTTTGGTCCTGGGGACAATTATAGAAGCTCGGGTGCTGTCGAGTAGTCCTTTTTGGAAAATCCAGGTACGGCCCGTAAAAACAACAGAGACGACCAGAGATGTTTTGGTCATCACCGAAGAACTCAATCCCTTGCGTTTGCTGACAAACTGATATCAATCGATCTGAAATGCACACTGAGATGTTACAACGAAAACTTAATCTGATATTCGCGGCCTTCTTATTGGTCGGTGGTTATTTTCTGACTCTTTTTCTGTTCTCAGGCAGTTTGCTGCTGGCCGAGAATGCGTTTGCGATTATTGCAGTTTGGCTTACGGGGACTTTTTTGATTTGTGGATTCACAGCCGGCGTCGCAGGGGTTATCGTTGCGGGGTTCGCAGCTGAATCTCTGTTTGCACTTCCGACCGGAACAATCATCATTGCCTCTGCGTGTTCTGGTTTGGCAATGTTGCATTTATCTAAAGTTCAATCTATTTCGTATCCTTGGCGCGGAACTGTCATGGCTGTCTCAGGGGCGATTTTGTGGTCCGGGTTAGTCGAACTGATTCACGGCCTGCAACCGGGGATCTCGCAATCTGGCATCGAAGCCCTTGGGATTGTGGCTTGGCAAGGTTTCGTTGCTGCAACAGTTTGGCTGAGTCTGCTCATTATTTATCTGGGCATCGGCTCTGTGTTCAAACAGCCTCGATCAACTGGTATCATCTAAATAGATGCCCGCTCTATTTTCATAAGGGAATAAGGGAACCTCAATTTAATTGGTTCTCCCCCTTACGAAGAGGGAGTGAGAGGGGGTTTTTGAACTGTTTTTATAACCAAACGGTATTCGAGAACCTCTGGGATTCAATGAATAGAGGTTCCCATAAATGGGGAGCAACAGTCTGGTTTGCCCATTACCGTAATAAATCATCAAGGCTTATGTATTCATGTCTGAAGAAGTATTAGATCACGCAGTACGTACGGTGCTCAATCGAGGCACGGTCATTCCGGCTCATCCGATGGCGTTAGATGCAAATCGGAAGCTCGATGAAATAAGACAGCGGGCGTTGAGTCGATATTATATTGCAGCTGGTGCGGGTGGCTTGGCTGTTGGTGTGCACACAACGCAGTTTTCAATACGTGATCCCAAAATTGGATTGTTCGAGCCTGTGCTTCGAATCGCAATGGAAGAAATGGATCGAGCAGATCTATCACGAACCGAACCATTGGTCCGTGTTGGAGGTATCCGGGGTGATCAAAATCAAGCGGTCGCTGAAGCAAAAATACTCAAGCGGCTGGGATATCATGCCGGGTTACTTTCACTGCCAGCCTCAAAAAGTCTCGATGAAGATGCGTTAATTACTCATTGCAAAGCTGTTGCAGAAATCATTCCAATGATTGGTTTTTATCTGCATGCACCAGCTGGCGGGCGAGAACTTCCCTACTCTTTCTGGAAACGCTTTGTTGAAATCCCAGAAGTGGTAGCGATCAAAATTGCAGCTTTTAATCGCTATCAGACAATTGATGTCATCCGAGCACTTGCTGAATCCGGACGCGACGATATCGCATTGTATACAGGCAACGACGACAACATTGTGATGGATCTGCTGACTCCATTTCGGTTCGTTCATCAAGGGAAAACCATCGAGCGCCGATTTGTCGGCGGGCTTCTTGGACACTGGGCCGTCTGGACCAAGCAGGCCGTCGAGCTGCACAAGCAGTGTCAACAGGCAGTCAAAAACCCGAATGGTCTCGACTGGGAACTAGTACGTCGAAACGTCGAAGTCACAGATTGCAATGCAGTGCTGTTTGATGCAGCTAATCATTTCCAAGGAGTAATCCCTGGTGTTCATGAAGTCTTACGGCGACAGGGACTTCTCGAAGGCACCTGGTGCTTAGATCCAAACGAAACCCTCAGCCCTGGTCAGAAGGAAGAAATTGATCGTATTTACGCATCGTATCCGCACTTAACCGACGACGAGTTTATCGCAGAGCATCGTGACGAATGGCTCGGTTCTTAATCGCATATACCATTTTTAACAAATACGTGAATGCGTATTACAACCAGAATCGAATGCGGATAAAATCGATTGCGTCGCCAAACAGGACGTAGCCCAGGCGTTTTTTACCGCAATTGATTTTCCCTTTTACCTCGGATCCAATACGCAACTCGGTCAGTTGTTGTTCATCAAAATCAGCGAGCACTCGAACGACATTTCCTGATTCCTGGTTGATCGTTGTTCGAGAGGAAATGGATGATATTTTCGCATCGTATGTTGTTTCAGGATCGGTAGCCAGAACGAACTCCACATCCAGGTTTTTTGAATTGATTCGTTTTTGTTGTTCGAGAATTAAGCCGAGGCGTTTGTCTTTGACGTCAAGTTCCAGTTGCCAATCTCCTTCGGGGTCCATCACTTCCATTAAAACTTCCCCTCGGCGAATGGGTCGATTGATCAGAAGTTGTTCAACCTGAAAAGTTGCAACAACACCATCAATCGGAGAATAGACTTTCAACTGCTCGATCCGCTCAGCGAGAATTTGGCTCTGTTCTTGAAGGGAAGAGATTTCGATTTTAGTTTCTGCAATACGCCCTTGTAATCGCACGGCTTCTTCAATGCGATTTTGGCGAGAAACGAGGTCGAGTTCAGCCTGTTGAGCTAAGATGAGTAAACTTTTTTCATCAATTTCGCTTTGCGTTCGTAGAAATTCAGTCTGCATTTCCGGATTTTTCAACTGGACCAGTAATTGGCCAGCTGTCACCTGCTGCCCGCCAATGACCAATACTTTCTGGACCTCTGCGTCTTGCATCGCAAAGACATCTCGCTGAATAACGGGCATCAACCGCCCATCGCCATTGGCTCGGTAATCGTATTTGACGAAGATCATGGAAAGTGTGATCGCCAGGACCACAGCGAGGGCTGCCAGGGTTTTTGCAAGAACCTTGCCACGCAATGCACGAACCATTTTTCCCAGAGTTCGCCAAACAGGAAGCAGAAAAATCTGTTCGTGTTCTTCTGAATTCGATAACGCCGTTGCAATATGATCAGAAATCAATTCGCAGGCAGAGCGACGATCTGGATCGAATTCTTTTGAGGAAAGTAATTCGACGATCAAGGCACCGATGAGTTGATCGGGTTTTGGTTTTTCGTGCGGTTTGTCTTCAGCAATATGTTCTCGATCTTTGTAGACCAGAGGATAGATGGCGATCATCCGCGTGTTAGATTCTTCAAGATAATCGGCGAGTTGGCTTTCGACTTGCGGAGCCAGTTCGGTCAGGTTCCCTTCGTAAATGAACGGTTTTCCAGTCGAGTAAACCGTTTGCACAAGCGTATTGAGCTTTCGCATCAAATTCGATTTACGATTGACTTTATCTTGCCCGCTTACAGCCATCAGTCGCGTTTTGTTTCCCCACTTCAGTACGATACTTGCTCGATCAACCGAAAGGATTTCTCGCCCGTCGTTTGCAGCACAAGCTGCAACATGCTCGGTATCTAACCCATTATGCAGGTCGAGTAAAAATCGATCAATTGTCTCCCAGAACTCCTTCGAATTGATCGCAATGGGTGAGGTCATTCGGCCCGAAACATGCAGCGATGCTAATCCAGCCAAGTGTTCTGCAAATTGAAGAAGCCCTTGCTGTGCTTCCTGAGAGACTTGCTCAGGAAAGAACAACTGCAATACAGCCACGCAATTCTTGTGTTCGAAGATCGGTGAAAAAACCAGCAAATGTTTTGTGGGACGGTCTTCTGCTTTTGCACTGTGGATGCCAACGACAACCGACTGTGAATTTTGCACAATCTCGCTGAGCAGTTTCATGTTTTTGTCTGCGGTTGGTTTATCGGCCAGGCAGCCGGTTGATTGCAGATTCACTTCGGACTGCAATTCTAATTGTCCTTTAGCAATTCCCCAGATTGCAGCAGCAGGTGCTTGGGAGGCAGCGACAACCAAGTCCAAAAACTGCTTGTAAAATTCTTCACGAGGCAGTTTCTGTTTAGCCAGTTGTTCGACGGCTTTTACGCACTCTGCGATTTTCTGTGATGGTGTTTGAGTCATTGTTTTACCAGTTATCGACGTTTGTTGCAGGTCAGGTCAGCCCTGACGATATTAAAACAAGAATGTCAAGTTTGGTCAGGCATCGCCTGACCCCGCGAATGTTTCACAAGCGGAAGTGGAATGTTTGCAGGATGTATCTCCAGAACCAGCCGCCCAGCGAACGCTTATCGACAATGAAACGGGCACGACCAGTCAGGCCGGTTCGCATTAAGTCGGTATCTTCAGTGAGTTTTACGGTTGCCTGATATGCAATTTCAGTGAGCTTTTCACGCCCCTGTTGATCAGTGACGGTTGATAAATCCCCGCCATTTTTATTGGAAAGTTGAGGCGGAGCATATTCACTCTGACGAGCTGAAATTCTTGTGATCACAGCATCGAATGTTCGGTCAGGAAGGTGATAACATCGCAGTAGAACCGGTGTTCCAACCTGCAATTCGTTTCGGGCATCCTGAGGCACCAAAAGCACAGCCTGCACATCTTTATTCGGGGCAATGCTTAATNAATGAGTTGCTGATTCAATAAACGCTTGCTGATTTCGAGGTTTAAAAACAGTTCCGTACCAACTGTGTAATTCCTGCTCTTGGCTCATCTCAGATTTCGGCTCTGGAACAGACGGAGCTGCAACAACGCGACCTGCAACAGGAGCTTTGATGATCAAATCCTGAAGCTGTTCATCAATGAGTTGCACCTGGCCTTGAATCGCCTTGATTCGCTGTTCTGCGATTGAAACTTCATCGGGACTGTTCAACGCCAACCCTGTTTCTTTTTGTGAATTGGCAATCTTGAGTTGTTGAATCAGAAGAAGTCTTTCGTCTTCGAGGTCTTCATTTCTCAGTACAATCAGCACATCCCCCTGATCCACCATTTCGTCCGGCTGGACAGCGACTGACTCCAGGTGCCCGGAGGCAATCGAGTAAACGTGTTGAACATTGTGTGGTTCAATGAGAAAGCTGGAATGAATCCACCAGGGGACAGGGATCGCGAAAATTAGTGCCATCGTGCTGGCGGCTACAATTCCCGTCACAGTGGTTTTGAATTTGCTCATTGGTTCGTTCCTGGGCGTTGATAAAATCTGATAAAGTGAGCGGCCCAACCCATAAATCATGGTTCCCAACGACACAGTTGTTAAAGTAACGGCCAGACTTTGTAATCCATACGGTTTCATCCAAGTGTAGAGAAAAAACGCAATACTCAACACAAGAACCCATTTGTAAATCCAAGAGGCAACAGCATAAACAATGAACCACAATCGATTTCGATCAGGAGCAAAAGGATCATCTGCGATATAAATCCCCAGGCAATTCCAAGCGAACGCTTTCATCAGTGCCTTGTCGGCTTTCTGCTTCATGTTCGGGATTTCAAGATAATCGCTGAGCATGTAGTAACCATCGAATCGAATCAATGGATTCAAATTGAAGATCACCGTTGAAATGGTTGTGACAAAAAAGAGATTCAAGCACAAATGGTTGAACAACCCAGGATTCGAAAACCACCAGGCAAACACTGCAATCGAAGAAAGCAGAACTTCGATATAAGCGCCGGCTCCACCAATCGCAACACGATGCCATTTGTTTTTCATCATCCAGGCATCGGAAACATCGCAGTACAATGTCGGGCTGAATACGAGCAACATCATACCAATTTTATGACACTCGCCGCCGTAATGTTTACAGGTTAATCCGTGAGCGAATTCGTGAACCATCTTCGCCATCGCAATCACAACCCACATATACATCAGGTTGGGCCATCCGAAAAACTGCTGAAATTCCGGAAGTTTGCTACGAAATTCTTCAAACTGAATCGTCACCAGCAGGATGGCAGCAGTAGAGATTAAGAGGGTTATTGCGACGGCCCATTTGCTATACATCCAGCGAAAAAATGGATAAATCGCATCCAGAATTTGTTCAGGATCGAATCCTGGCAACTTCAAAAACAGAAAGTTCTTGACTGTCTGCAATAACTCTTTTCGCTCATTCTTCTTCTGCAAATGTAACAGCGGTCGGCCTTGTCCTTGTCTGGTTGTGTAAAGAAGATTCTTCTCGTGTAGGTCTGCCACAAGACGCTGGACGTCGGAGACCTTGACGGGAATCGCTGGATTTTCTATCTGTAACTTTTCGTGAACTTCGTTCAACGTGCTCGCCGATTCCAAGCCTTCCAGAACACTGAATTGTTCCTTGGTCAGTCGAAAGTAGCGTAACGCAACGGGATCTTTCACAATCCAGTAGCCGGTTCCCAGATAGCCGATGCGTTCAATACGCAAATCAGGACGAGTGCGCAAAGGTAACTCGCGCTCGCCAACCGCTCGGAAATCTGCCTGAATAACCGCCATCTCTACCTAACTGATTACGCTTTCGCGTATTTGTTTGCGCGTTAAATATTCCTTAATGGAGCCTCTATTAAATTAGTTCTCCCTCTGTAGGAAGGGGGAGTTAGAGGGAGTTTTAACCTACTTTTTATAATCAAACTGTTTTCAAGAAGTCCTGGGATTCAATTTCCAGAGGTTCCCTACAATCACAATTATTATAAGGATGCCACAGACTGTCCACGAAATAAGCAACTACGACATCGAACAGCTGGAATCAACAAAAGCAAAATAAGGATTCGACGGTTCTTAGGGTTGTGACGACTCTGTGCCCAAAGAATCATTCCGAAGAACGGGCAGGCATTTCAAGTTATGTGGTTTGGATTGTGTTGCATCATTACGCAGCGTTGGTTTCCGCTCATATCTTTGATGCTGCTACACTGTGCCCAGTGATCGAAACTGGAGGCCAATTCGATGCAAGTTTCAATTTGAGCCGGGTCCATTTCCAGAATGCACCAGCCACCGGGTTTCAAGAAGGCAGCCCCTTGGTCGAGAATGATGCNGATGATATCCAAGCCGTCTGCCCCGCCATCCAGTGCAGCATGAGGTTCGAAGTCACGAATATCTCGTTCTAATTCTGCAATCTCGTGCGTGCAAACATAAGGCGGGTTACTGACCAGCAGGTCATACTTTTGCTCATTCGATTCAGGCCGTTTGCCCAAGGCTTCAAATAAATCCCCTTGCAGAATTTGTACCGACTGCGAAACATTGTGCTTAGTTGCGTTCTTCGCTGAGGTTTCACAGGCAAGCGGATTTAAATCCACCGCAGTGAGAGACGCATCCGGTCTTTGAACAGCCAACGAAACCGAGATGCAGCCACTTCCTACACATAGCTCAAGGATACGAGGAGACTTGGCATCTTCTATCTTGGACAAGGCTTCAAGTACCAGCGATTCGGTGTCTGGTCGAGGAATGAACACGCCGGGGGTGAGATGAAAATCGAGACTGAAGAATTCACGATACCCAACCAGATAAGCAACCGGTTCCCCTTGGATTCTCCGCTGAACCAGTTCTCGCATTTTTGAACGGACTTGACCATCAACCGGCTTATTGAAGTCGGTATAAAGCTGAATGCGTTGACAGCCTCGGGCATGCGCAAGCAGAACTTCACTTTCCAGACGAGGCGATTCGCAGGCGTTCTTTTGTAGATAGCCTGTGGTCCAGTTCAGAATTTTCTGTACGGTCCAAACCGGATCTGTTTGGGGTGTCGGTTCAGAAGAAGAATTGTTTTCAGGTAGGGGATTTTCCATGATGTCCTCTTAGAAATCTACCTGATACCCATCTGTAGGGTCCGCTATTGCGGACCAATATGTGCTAGAACGCTGATTTTCATGAGGGTTCGTATTATTCACGTTTAAGACGTTCCTGGCGATCAAACTCCAGTAATTCGCCTATCAGTTCGTTCAAATTTCCCTGCATGATTTGATCGAGCTTGTGCAACGTCAAACCGATTCGATGGTCTGTGACTCGACCTTGAGGAAAATTGTATGTTCGGATACGGGAACTGCGGTCTCCGGTTCCAATCAGCGTCCGTCTGTGTTCTGCTCGTTCGTCGGCTTGCTTTTTTTGCTGAGATTCAAGAATTCGGCTACGCAAAACACGCATGGCACGGGCTTTGTTTTTGTGCTGACTTTTTTCATCCTGGCAAGTTACAACCGTATTGGTTGGCAAGTGTGTGATCCTGATTGCAGATTCAGTCTTGTTAACTTTTTGACCACCCGGCCCCGATGCACGGTAAGTATCAATTTGCAGATCTTCATCTCGAATATCAATTTCAATTTCGTCTGCTTCGGGCATCACTGCAACAGTCGCTGCACTGGTATGAATGCGGCCTTGCGTTTCGGTATCAGGAACTCGCTGAACGCGATGACCCCCGCTTTCGAATTGCAGTTCGTGGAAAGCCCCTTCGCCAGAAACAGAAAAGATGACCTCTTTAATTCCACCCATTTCAGTGGGCTGATAGTCGAGGACTTCTCTTTTCCATTTGCGGATATCGATGTAACGAGAATACATTTCGTACAAATCGAAAGCGAATAAAGCGGCTTCGTCGCCGCCGGTGCCGGCTCGAATTTCCATGATCAGACCGCCTCGGGTGATCGAATCACCAGAAGTTGCCAAGTCTTCTAATTCAACACTCATTTCTTCATAACGAGTATTGTAAGCGTTTAGTTCTGACTGAGCGTACTGTTTGTCTTCTGCGCTTTGCTCTTCTTCAAGCATCATCTTGGCAGCTTCAATATCTTCCACCAACGCATGATACTCACCCACAGCTGCGGCAATCTTTTTCAAGCCGCCATATTCTCTCTGGACCGTGAGCATCAGTCTCGGATTGGAAAGCACTTCCGGATCAGCAAGTTGCTTTTCCAGTTCGATAAATCTCTGGTACTTCGTTTCCAGGCTGGGAAACATGACAGAAAACCTTGAAAGAGGTGTGAAGCGTCCGGTCGAAAATCGAAAGCAGAATTATCAGCGATTAGTCTGGTAAACTGCGTCGGGGCTTTATTCAAACAAAACCCACAACCCAAACCACCCCAAGTCTCTGCTGATCAAAAAAAGAGTTCAGAGAAAGCTCAGGGTGTCATCAGGAACCAACTGAAAGCAATGGATTAAAGAAGCAATACGAATTTCTTGGTATTGCCTACGATTCCTTGGTTGCTTCTGTTGTTTCTGCTTTTTTGTTTCGGTTGGCCCAGTTGTATTTTTTCTGGAACTTTTCAACACGTCCCGCAGCATCGACGTATTTCATCTGGCCGGTGTAAAACGGGTGAGAGTAAGAACTTACGTCTACTTTTACCAGCGGATACTCTTTGCCATCTTCCCAAGCAATGGTTTCTTTGGAAGTCATGGTTGAGTTGGTAATAAACTTATCCCCAGAACCTGTATCCATGAACACAACAGGATGATAGTCGGGATGGATGTCTTTTTGCATTGTCGCGAACCTGGCCTTAAACACTGTTTATATAGGAAGTTATGCCATTTTACAGGCACTGTCAATTTTTGTTCCAATTTGGTCAATAAGATAGTGTAATCAAGCTCAACAGCTTTGACAAGCGTCTCAAAGAGAACGCGTTTGCTTTAGTTTCATATTTTAATCTCATGAACGACAACCTGTCCCCAATCACCCGTCGAGTCCGGGTGCTATGTTCACATCGCGAGGCTGGGTGAGCTTGTTCGATTGGAGCGTGATGTACTATTCATGTCTACCCTGCTTCGCGATGTAGACATGGCACTCCAAATATCGAGACAAAGGCAGTCGGGTAGTAGTCCAACTAGCGTTAAAGGTCAGTCATTTGGACCGAGGCTTTTGATGTCCCGATTAGGAACAAATTAAAACGGATAAATTTTATTTTACCACAGAGACGCAGAGAATACCGAGTTAAAAAAGTACCAGAAAATCAATCAATTTAACTCAAAAG
>JAESQE010000144.1 GCA_016765335.1 Planctomycetaceae bacterium | reverse complement strand
TGCGATGGTCATGCCGCTTCTTTGGCAGTTAACATCGACGAGGGAGTTTATACTCGCTTGTTGACACCTGCTGGAACTCGTTACGGTCAGAATGTTATTCAGAGTGATTTCT
The DNA here is from genome assembly GCA_016765335.1 of Planctomycetaceae bacterium. Classification (GTDB taxonomy): domain Bacteria; phylum Planctomycetota; class Planctomycetia; order Planctomycetales; family Planctomycetaceae; genus Rubinisphaera. The sequence continues at coordinate 15,641 of JAESQE010000144.1, read as the reverse complement.
AAGCAATACCGATTTGATGGTTTTGCTTTGAGTTGAATATAGAAAAGCCACCAGTGTGAAACTGGTGGCTTTTTTTAGGCTCGTAGGCTGAGGCTAGTCTTCGTAGGCTGGGTTAGTTTTTACGTAACCCAGCAATGTGGTATCTATGTTGGTGAGATTGCAAGAAGCATTGTTGCCTCAATTTAGAATCACTGAGTTTTGTGCCTAAACAACAGCCTTCTTTGTGGAATTCAAACGGTAAGAGAATGATCGGGTTATGAGTCAAACAGATTCTGATATTGCTCCGTTGGGTGATCCGACGACATTGGCTCGCTTTGGCAAGTTGGATGTTGTGGCTCGTTTGATTGTCGAAGGCTACATGATGGGGCATCACAAAAGCCCATTCAAAGGCAGCAGTGTCGAATTTGTCGAGCATCGTCAGTATTACCCAGGCGATGAAATCCGTCATATTGACTGGCGAGCCTATGGCAAAACCGGTCGCTATTATGTGAAAGAGTATGAAGACGAAACGAACTTGCGTTGCTACATCATGCTGGATGCTTCGGGCAGTATGGGGTATGGTCAATCGACATTAAGTAAATTCGATTACGCTCGGCAAATGGCAGCTGCTCTTTCCTTCCTGCTCCTCAAGCAACGCGATGCAGTCGGCTTGTGTTTATTTGATGACCGCTTGCGGGAAATGATCGAGCCTTCGATGAACGCCATGCAGTTTCCTCGGATTATTCAGACCCTTGAAAAAGCGAGTCCAGGACGGGAAACGAGTATTGGGAGTGTGTTCGAAGACATTATTCCGCGGCTCAAACGAAGAAGCTTAATTATTTTACTCAGTGATTTGTTTGATGATATCAAGCCGTTGCAAGCCGCCTTGAAACGATTTCGGCATTATCATCACGAAGTCGTTGTGCTTCAAGTTAATGCACCTGAAGAAGAAGAGTTTCCGTTTAGTAAGCCGACTCAGTTTCATAATTTGGAACGGGAAAATAATCGATTGTTGGTCGACCCCCATCGGTTACGCAGGCATTATCTGGAGCAGTATCAAAAGTTTATGAAACAGATTGATCGGATCTGTGGAAAAACAGGTGTGGACCGCGTGAAGCTACTGACAAATGAATCCTTTGCAGAAGCATTAGGGAAATATCTAGCGTTTCGGTCCAAGGGATCGTAAAACTGATACACATTAAAAGTACCCATTACTCATTAATATTTGCGAGAAGCTATCACTCGTGGCCTTGAACTGACAAGGGCTTAGGGAAGAGATAACACACGAACAAATACGCGACAGCGGAATCAGATTGTGCAGTTTTTTTCGTGTTTAGTGGTTCCTGTTTTTTACCACCAAGTCACAAAGAAATAAAAGAAATGTAGGCCGGAATATTCCTACTTCAAGCAAAGTCTGCATGAGATAAAAACTTAATTTTTTGGGTGCTGATCAAAATGAGCACAAAGCAATTCCGGCAATTCCTCGGGTTGCTACGCAACACAGACGACCCTGAACGGGATCGTCTGTGCTACCCGGCTTCTAATACCAAGCTCAATTAATACTTGCGAGAAGCTATCACTCGTATTCCTTCTGCTAAAATGCTTCACTTGATTGCAGCCAGGCAGATGTTTTCGCAAAGTTGGGGGAAAGACCATCCCATTTTCTGGGCGGCTTTGGGGATCAAGCTGTGGTCCGTCATGCCAGGGATGGTATTGAGTTCCAGAACCCATGCCTTGTCTGTTTGGTCAAGAATGAGATCAACCCGAGCCACGCCGCGAGCACCAAACGCCTGGTATGCTTTTTTAGCGGCTGAAATTAGTTCCTGTTGTATTTGTGGTGAAACAGCCTCGTCAAGCAAGAACGTTGTGGCTTCGTCTTTGTATTTTGCACAGTGATCGTAGAAACGATTTTGAAAACGAATTTGGATGAGGGGAAAAACAGTGTCATCAAAAATGCCAACTGTCCATTCAGTGCCAATGACCGCCTTTTGGATCAATCCGCTGGAATCAAATTTCAGGCAATACTTAATGGCGTGTAGTAATTCATCAGAATCGTTGACACATGAAATGCCAATGCTGGAACCTTGAGCTTCCGGCTTGATGAATAGCGGGTAATTGAGCTGCATCGCCCATTCGGCAATCTGTTCAAACGGAGTGTTTCTATCGAACAGATAGGATGCGGGAGTGGGGATGTTTTGCTGTTCAAAGATTTCTTTTGCTTGAGATTTATGAAACGCAAAGCCTGATGCGGTCGCGTGACTGCCCGTGTAACAGAGGCCGGCTCGATCGAGGATCTTCTGAATCTGACCATCCTCGCCAAATTCGCCATGCAGGGCGATAAATACGACGTCACACTGGGGCCAGGAGAAAGAATCGAAGGAGATATCTTTAGGGTCGATGCACGTGACCTGGTGCCCTCGGGACTCCAATGCGTTTGCAACAGAATGGCCGCTTTGAAGACTGATGTCTCGCTCAGCAGAGTCACCTCCCAGGAGAATTGTCACGTGCATGCTGTTATTTGCTTACTGGTACGATCGACTGAAGAAAATTTTGTAACCGAATCTACTGGAACAATAAGAAAAACAGATGCTCCACAGACAGTAGTAGTCCAACAATCGTTAAATGGTAGACATCTTAATAATTGTTGGAATATGATTTCCTAACGACTCACCCAGCGTAGCCGGAATCAAACTTAGAATAAACCACGGAGGCACAGAGGGCGCGGAGAAAAATTCAGGTGATTCTTATTTCCTCGCAAATCGAGACCGAATATCTCTTGCAGTTATAATGATTGTTTTACGGCTACTTTTTTAACTCGGTGTTCTCTGTGCCTCCGTGGTAAAATAAAAATTGTCCGTTTTCATTTGTTCCCATTCGGGACATTAAAAGCTTCTACCCAATTGACTGGCTTTTAATGCTAATTGGACTAGTGGAGTAAAATCAGGCCAGTCCAAAGTTCTCAGCGATCATTTTCCAAACAGTTGGGATGCCTAAATAAATTCCATAGCCAACCAGTCCGATGATGGCAAGCCAGACAATCAGGCCGATCAGGCCAACGGTTCCATTTTTGTAATTCTCAAGAAGTCGCCACCATTTTTGGCGGCTATGTTGTTTGTCGATTTGATCATAAATCGATTTCAAATCCTTTGTGCGTTTTCCCGATTCTCTTTCCATGATCAGTTCGTTGACCTGTTGCCTGAATACAGGCACGTTGCCAATAGAGACCCATTTTGAATTTGGATTCTTGGTGACTTGTGTCAATTCATCAAGAAACTTTGTTGCCAACGCGCGGTGGATTTGATCCAGTGCCATGCGTTTTACCTGTTCCTTGTTTGTGCGGTCTTTGAAACGGACGTACCAGGTTCCCTTGGATTCCTTCGCTTTTTCTGCCTGTTGTTCCTTACCTTGTTGACGAGAGGATTTAGGAATATCAACAGTATTTCCCGAGAACTGAGTTTGTGAGTTGGAAGAGTGTACCACTGAAGGAGATGCGGCACCAAGTGACACCTTTTCATCGGAATCGATGAAGCTGAGGGTTTGGTTTTCGAGACCGAGTGGCAATAGATCTTTTAATAATTCATCACACGATTGATAGCGATGCTGTTTGTCCTTAGCGATCATTTTATCAATCATCAGGTCCAGCTTGGCAGGGATCTTTTTGTTGAGTTTGGCCGCAGGTGTGAATTTTCCTTTTTCTTTGTTGAGGATTAATTCCAAGGTAGAGTCGGCTTTGAAAGGAGTTGTGCCGGTTAGGAATTTGTAGAGCGTGCATCCTAGAGCGTAGATGTCACTTCGTAAATCGACATACTTGGCGTTGCGAGCTTGCTCGGGAGGCATATACAGCGGAGTGCCCAGTCCGGTGCCCGATTGTGTCATCGATTGATCTTCATCAGTTACTTTGGCGAGACCCAGGTCTGCGATCTTCACTGCCCCATGATTTGTCACCAGGATGTTATCTGGTTTGATGTCGCGATGAATGATGTTCATTTTGTGAGCATGAGCTAATGCTTGAGCACATACAATAATAATGTGAACGGCATCGCCGATCTCGAAAGTTTTTTTTGTATCGATCCAATCTTGCATGCTGGAACCTTCGATGAGTTCCATGGCGACATAGTTGATTCCTTTTTCTTCGCCCACCGCATAGCAACGCACGACATTAGGGTGTTCTATTTTTGCCATTGCCCGTGCTTCACGAATGAATCTGGCAACAAAGTCTTTATTGGAAGCAATTTTGGGAGACATGACCTTCAGGGCACATTTTCTATCCAGACTTATTTGATGCGCAAGGTAGACTGATCCCATTCCTCCCTGTCCAATTTTTTTAACGAGACGGAAGTCGCCCAGTTGCTGGACCTTATTCTTCTTTTTCGGTTCTTTCTGCTTGCCTGAAGAGTCGCTGGCACCGGTTTGGTTTTTCTGATTCTTTGTCTCATCGGTAGGCATAATTCGATCATCCTGTTGTAGAGGGGAAAAATCAGATGCAGAATAAGAAATGGATTGTTTTTATTATGCCCAGCCAGAGAGGTCGATGCAATTTCGAATGACCAATCTACTGATATTTCAGAATTCTTATTATTTCTTCGATTCAGGGATTACCCAGACCGAATCAGCAGTGACATGGCCGTTTGTCTGTTTGTTTTCAATGATAACTTTCCCTGGTGTCTGACTGGAAAACTGAAATGTTCCCAGTGAAATAAATGCTCCGTTGATTTCAGGTTGCTTTTTCTGGTTGACCATGACTGTCTGAGAACCATTAATATGTTGAATTGTTACGGGCACATTGGAGGCTCGGTTGGGATTATGGGAGTAGGAGAGCCGGACTTCGTAAGCTCCATCTTGAGGGACTTTGATCTTGTAAGTGACTGACTTCTCTCCATGAGAAATATTGCCGTCGTGAATGTATCCGATGCCGACAAATTTTCCTGATGATCGACTTAAAGACCAATTCCCTTTTTTAATTGCCGAGGTGTCATCAATGACAATACCCTCCAAAGATTCTGGCTTGATACCAATCGCTGCTGATCGGTAGGGGCCGGAGTATTCAAGAACCTGACCGTCTTTGAGAAGTTGGGCTTTGAGCTGTTCGTAATCGACCTGCTGGACAGCTTGATTGTGATCTATCGACAGGCAAGCAGCCGTTGCAGCTGAGTGACCCAATATCATAAATACGGGTTCCATGCGGATTGATCCGTAGGCAATGTGAGATGACGAAAGACAAACTGGAACCAGCAAGTTAGAACATTCTTGCTGGCGAGGAATAATCGCAGAGTAACTCACAGGGTACGGCCCCCCAGGACTAATTTGAAGATCTCCTTCGTTTCGAGCAAATCCATCAGCGGTGGCGTATCGCTGCACGTGGTGGGAATCCATGTTGTAGGAACCCATTCCGATGGGAGAGGGTGTCTCTAATTTGCGAGTCAGATGGTGCTCGGTCATCACAAAATCGCTGACCATTCTTCGAGCTTCTCGAATGTAAAGCTGATGAGGCCAATGAGCATGATCAACAAATTCATCTTTCGCTAACCCCCAGGTATTCATTCGAGTTTGAATCTTCTCAGGAACGCGAGGATCATTTGATAAAAACCACATTAAGCCTTGTTGGTAAAGAAGGTGTTCTTTGAAAATGCGTTCTCTGGTTTGATAGTCGCCATCTGGGTAATCGTAATTCATGCCGATGTTGTCAGTTGAAAACCCGCCGTGATTATTAGTGTCGGTTTTTCGATTGGGGATGTCATCAAATTTATTGAAAACGCCTGACCAGCCAGTTTGCAGATATCGAGCCAAAAGTTCGTAACGCAAGGGGTCGTAATTCTTTGGTTTATGGAAAGCGACTCGATTTTCCGGATGATTCGAAAGGCACATCCGAAAACAGTAAGCTTGAATACGGTGGTCCGCTTGCCCGTCTTCGCCGGGATCTTCGGCATGAATTCCAGGAAGCAGTCCACTGGATCGATCTCCAAGAACAACAAATGCACTTACCGGCGATTCAAATTGATGTGATCTCGCGTGAGCTTTTTGTACTCCATTGAGGGATTCGCCATATTGTGAGTTCGCTTCCCGTCCGATGGTATATTTAACGCCCGCTTTAGCCATCAAATCACCTTCGTAGGTGGCATCAATAAAGCGTTTTCCTCGAAAGCGTTTGCCCGATTCCATTTTGATTTCAATAATCTGATTCGCACTTTTTTTAACGCCCGATTTCAAATCAAGACGTTCGTTGCGATAAACTGTAATATTGTTCTCAGCAACGAGGTCGTNATAAACTCTCTCTGCCAAATGTGGTTCAAAAACCCAGATTGCTTTTTCCTTCGAATTGTACTTTTTGAAATCCTCAGATTTTTGCCACTTCCAGGTTTCTTGCTCATCGTAGATGTTTTTGAGTCGTTGGTAAAATTCGAGTGAGATTCCCCCGACGACGGTTTTATTGCCGGAGTCGGTGTAGCCAAGGCCTCCAGAGGTGAGTCCACCCAAGTGGACTGATGGTTCAATGAGAATTACTGATTTCCCAAGGCGAACTGTCTGGACAGCTGCAATCACTCCGGCAGATGTGCCACCATAGATAATGACATCAGCAGTGTGTATTTCTGGTGGTCTTTTCGCTTGTGCATCAGAGGTTACAAGCAACAAGCAGATGAGACTTATTGACAGAAGGAATAAGCAGATAGGATTTTTGTGAAGCNGATGTCTCATTGGGGTGGATCCAGTTGCTCTCAAATGGTTTGTTGATTGAGTAGAGTTGTATGATGGCAAGACTATATTTCTACGATCAGTTTAAGGATATTGTGTCCGTCTGTCACATGGATAAGCGAGGCAGGCACGAAAAAAGCAAGGAACCGGGAAGGCACCTTGCTTTTTGAGCAGATCAAAACAAGTTGTTGATTGATGGGATCAGAGGTTATTCTGAGCAAAATCAGCGATCAGAAGACCAAGGAAACGGAAAAATCCAGGTTCAACTTTCAAGGTGCCTTGAACCTTGTCATTTACTACTTTATCAATCATTTCGAAGTAGTCATCGGCACCATCGTATTTCTTGTCATCAAAGGTCTCAATAAATTTTTCAAACACGGTTTTGATTGGTTCTTTGAGATCCTTGCTTGGTTTGTATAGTTTCAATGCGGCTGCAAAAGGTTTTGCATACGCTTTGAATTTGACAAACTCGATCACGGGCTTCTCTTCTGATTTGTTAATCAACTCAAGAGTTTCCACAAGCCAGGACTTTGCATCGTTTCCTATTGAAATTGCCAGCATGTCGTCGCTTGTTGCAAAATAAACTTTGCATGGAATGCCGAACATGGANTCGCTTAACGGCAGCAAGCTTTTATTAAACACAATTTCATGAAGTTGTAAATCGCCGACTGATTCAACGTTCATTTTTACTTGGATGGAATCGTTAATGGAAGGTAACAGTTCGATGATTTCTTTTGCTTTATGTCCTTCGGTTGTATTAACTGCTGCAATCAACTCGTAACTTGGTTGAGGCCCGTCTTGTTTTGAAGGTCTCATTTCGACGAAGCCATTGATCTCTCCCAGACCGAGTCCTTTGATTAACATCGCGATGGTCTTTTCAGTCGCCGCGTGGGTGGCTTTGATTTGACTGGCTGATAAATCTTTATTTTTTTCGATCTTTGCAAGTAACACTGGCAAGGTCGCTTTGTAGAGAGCTTCGTATCGCTGTTGTCTCGATTTGACAATCGGGAATGACAGGCGACCAGAGATCACAAAATCTTTTGATTCTGGAATATTCACAAACCGGTTCTTGGCGTTGGCAATATGCTTGAGCGCTCCGTCAAGTTCTGTCCCTTCCAGTGCAGAAAGGATTAAAGTACCTCTGCCTTCATTTTTTTCACGGTCGGTGATCCAGCCTGCTTCAAGATATTTTGATTCGACGTAAAATGTTTGAAATTCAACCAGTTGGTCTTCAGCGACCAGTTTGCGTAGTTCAAATTCAGCAAGGGATTCTGTCGATTTCTTCTTGATGCCTGAAAGCAGGTTTTTGAGAATGTAATCAAGACTCGCTTTTCTCTGTTCGGCTCCCTGCTTGTCATTGTTGATAAGCACTGAGGTGTCATAGCCAGCTGCAATTAATGGCTTGAGGTCATCCAGTGGATTGGCTACTTTCCCTGCAACTAAATCTTTTTTTGTATCTGGTGCAAAAACGGCATATTCAGAAACTGTTTTCATCCAGCCATCATAGGAATCACTGAGTTGGTACAGGTCTTTTGCTTTAATCTTGCTGGTGATTCCGGAGGCTTCGATATTGTTCCGGAAATCTTTGAGATCTGTGTATGGAAAGCTCATACGGTAATATTGACCAATTTTCTCATCGAAATAGATGTCAACTCGCACTGGCTTTTTAGTGTTTACACCATCCAGAAAAATTTCCAGGTTGGGCTCAATGTACTCTCGCCAGGTTTTTCCCTGCTTGGCAACATCTTTAATCATGTATTCAAGATCAAGGATCATCTCATCTGCACTAGCTTGCATGATGGTGATGCGGTTCTCTAAAGGCGACTGCGCAAAAGCAGATTGCCCGAACCCCATCAGAATTAATCCACAGAATATTGTTGGAATCAATCGTGAGTGTTTTCCGAAAACGATCACAGAATTCTCCTGAGCGACGAGTGCTTTATCAATCAATGAAGCGAGGCTGTGATACATGTTTTCCGGCTGTGAAGCCGGAAAACTGAAAATGTACTACTTCCCTGCCCATCTTTGGTTATGTGTTATAGTGGCTGAGCCGGCTTTTACTACGACTCTTTATATTACGTAATCGGTAACCTGAGTTACGATAATGAAGAAGATTAGGCATGTATTAAGATACTTGATACGTCTCAACGTCATTTTTTGTAGCGTTTCACCCTGATCATTGACTTTCAAATGACCGTGGGAGTGTATTCATTCGAAGGCAATCGGGGAAGGCATGAATACAGACTTTATTCCCCTTCGTCCACTGTTTCTAGTACGATAGGGGAAGTAAGCGGGCTGCGTGCCTGTAATTAGGCGTGTAATGCACTCTTTATGTGGACGTATGGTAGGGTTTGGTGGGGTTGGAATTACTTTTCAGTTTGAGGTTCTGGCTTGGGTTGCTCTTCTTTTTTGTAGACATTTGTGTGCAACAAGCCTTCGATAAGCCCCAGGTGTACGGAACATTTCTTGGTTGCTGAGAGACTTTGTTCTTTGCAGACATCCCAATATTCGCGGATAAGGCCTCTTTGGGCCGCCAAAGTCGCTGTTAATTGGAATGCAAGTTCTTGCTCGATGATGTCTGGAATGGAATTGAGCCAGTTAATCGTGGTTTGAGCAGTTGCATTTTGAGCAAATTTGCAAGCAAGACGAATTTCGAGTTGTGGTTCGTGCAGATTTCCTTTTTCCTGGTCTAGCAATTTATGTGCTTGAGACACGGAACCAGCATCGATCAGGCGTTGGAGTTGCAGCCAGGATTTTAATGAAGATTGCGGAGAGATTCTGTTTGAAAACTTCTCATTCAGCTCCGAAGACGCCTGAAGATTCTTTGCAGATTCCAAACCAAAAGCCAGGTCACTTAGTAATGATTCCTCAACAGCCTGCACCAAGTTTGGATCTGTTTTTTTATCAGCAACGTCTTGCTGATATCTGTTGTAAAGCTGAGAAGCGAGTCCCCATTTCAAGGCATCACGAAGCAATCCGGTTTCCAATTCGAGTCGTAGTTTTGCATCACTTTCGATCTCACTGACATTGGTACGATATTTATTGAAAGCATTTCGCTGGCTGACTGCCTGAGTAATTTTGAATTCTTTCGCAAGATCATTTTGAATCTGATCTCGGTTTCTCTCCATGTTTTGGGAGAGTGCCTTGGCTTGATTGTGTGAGGGGGCAATTGCGGTTGCCCAGGTTAATGCAAGTTCGATCTGTTTCCAGGCTTGGTCTGGTTGTTCGTGCTTTGCGAGGTATCTTGCGGTCAAGTAATGAGTTTGGATTGCAACATAAACTTCTCGTGCAGCCCGCTTATTTTTTCTCTGGTAAATCGCTTTGAAGTCTGGAATCGTCGCAGGGGTGTTGGGCTTCCAGGCAGCGATCTCTTTTTGAAGATTTGAAATAACCGTCTTGGCCTGTGCTGTTTTCTGCTGATAAGCTTTCACTTGCAGACCCATTGCAACGGCTCGTTGTTTGTCTTGCTCTGTCATTCCAGTGACATTGAGTTTCTGGAGAACATCAAAAGCAGGGTCTTTGATACACATACCAACTGTGTACCCAGCCAATGCATCACTTTTATGAGCGGGGTTTGTCAGACTGTTAATCCAATCCAGTGCTTGCTTGTCGTATCCTCGAACCACTGCCCCGTAAACGGTTGCAAAAGTTAAAGGAGCATCGAGGTCCAATTGAGGCAACCATTGGTAGTTTTGATCCAAATCGAAACTATTGTCTTGCCGGATCAGAGAGGTGCGAACACTGGTCAGGTCTGCATTTTGTACTTTTTCACGAGCCGCGATTAATGCATGAGCAGTGTCGTGTTCTTCGATTGCAATCAATAATGTTCCTAGAAAAACAGTATGAATGATGGCATCGTTGCCCCGGTTGGGAAGTTCTGTTGTCAACGCCTGGGCCTGCTTTGCCACTTTTCGGGCAGCTTCACGGTCCCCGTTTGCCAGGTGTTGCCAACTGATATCTACCAAGGGAGTAATTTTGAAAAAGGAAAGACCACTATTCAAACCATCCAGTTTTTTTAGCTGATACAATGCAGCTTTGATGTCGCCCAGTTCAGCATAAGTTTCCGCGCTCAGCTGCCTGCAGTATGGTTTGCTGCGATTGTTTGATCTCTGAAGAACGGTCTTTACGTTCTCTTTGAAGATCAGTCTTTTCAATTCTGCGATACTGATTTTGGGAGGCAGATCTTTTTCGTTGGTCTCGGGACCTGGCTCATCTTTTTTAGGAGGGGTTTCGCCATCGATTGGATCATCAGGACCCGGGCCTGGGGCTGGTTTGGAATCCTGGATCACAAAGAAGTAAACCAAAATTCCCAGGATCACGGCTGCACCACCTAATCCTGCAATCAGGGCAGGGGTGAAGATCGGCTTCTTTTCTTCAACAGGTTCTTCTTTTTTGATTTCCGGTGCTGTGAAAATTGGCATCATACATTTTGGATTTGGGCATTTCACTTCTTTCCCTGCAACCGCAGGAGTCGCAAAGCCGGCAGTGTCGCACATTGGGCAAATAACGCGAAATGTTGTTTTTGCAGTTGGCTTTCTTCGCAGTGCAGCGACATGCTTGTTTGATTTAGCTTCTACTGCAAACGGATCGTCATTCTGCTTCTCGGGGGCAGCTTGAGGTTTTGCGGCTGGCTTTTTTTCTGCCGGTTTTTTCTTTGACGCAGCAGCCGAGGCTTTGGGTTCACGAGCAGGACCGGAACCATCCATCTTTGCATCGCAAAAAGGACAATCCTGAACATCATCATCGAGCACTGATTGCTCACAAGATGGGCATATTCGTAAATCCATAAGTTTATTCCTGAAACTGTCGTCAAAAGGGACAGGTATTATTCACTAACTGAAAAGTCTATCTACAATCAAATCGCCCAAGGTGAATTTTACCTTGGGGATTGATATACGGGAACCTTTATTAATTCAAAGGGAGTACAGACATTCCCACAAACGGGGAACAGACATTCCTGTCTGTGTCGTTTGAGCTGGCCTTAATTGAAGGCAGGCAAGAATGTTTGCCCTCCGCTCGCAATGAATATTGAATTGATAAAGGTTCCCTTACAGTAAAAATAGATAGGTTTTGTGAGGGGCTTCACCGAAAAGTGGAAGTCCCCTGTGTATAATGATAGTACATCGTGACCGCGTGAAAAACAGATATTGCCTGGAAATGGGCAAGAATCTATTGAGAGAACATTGATCCACTTGCCGTTCCGGCTTGTCGAAGGGATTCTGACCGGGCTATTATACGCATTCGCGTATTTGTTATCGCGTTGGATTTTCCCTAACCCCTTTCCACCACAAGGCCACGATTATTGACTTCACGCTATTTTAAAATGGAATTGGTATTATACACTTCGGCACCTTGGATTTCTCTGTGAAGACAGCCTGAAAAGTAATTGAAGAGAAGTGAATGAAATTATGAGTGATTTGAATGTAATCAACCAGGATGTTCCAACAACTGGAGATCCGCAAGCATCAAGTTGCTGTGGAGGAAGTTCTTGCGAAGACCAGGGACAATTGAATGTCGATCAGGCCGTTCGGGATCGATACGCCGATGCGGCCCAGGAAAAAGAGCAGGCGTTGTGCTGTCCGGTCGATTACGATGCTCAGTATTTGAAGATTATTCCAGAAGAAATTATCGAACGAGACTACGGCTGTGGCGACCCTTCAAAGTATGTCAAGCCGGGAGAGACCGTTTTAGATTTGGGATCGGGTGGCGGAAAAATCTGTTACATCACTTCTCAGGTGGTTGGCGAAGCAGGGCGGGTGATTGGAGTCGATTGCAATGATGTGATGCTCGACCTGGCTCGCAAGTATCAGCCGGAGATGGCACAGAAGATGGGATACTCGAATGTTGAATTTCATAAAGGGAAAATTCAAGATTTGAAACTCGATCTGGATGCTTTCGAAAAACACCTCAAAGAAAATCCCGTGACAACCTCTGCTGGTTGGATGCAGGCCCAGGAAGTTGCGGATCAACTTCGAAGCGAGCAACCTTTAATTCCTGATAACACCGTTGATGTTGTCGTTTCGAATTGTGTATTGAATTTGGTGGGGAAGCAGGATCGCAGGCAGCTGTTCTCTGAAATCTTTCGAGTATTAAAACGAGGCGGTCGTGCAGTGATCAGTGATATCACTTGCGACGAAACTGTACCTGACGAATTACAGAACGATCCTACTTTGTGGAGTGGTTGCATTAGCGGTGCGTTTCGTGAGGATGAATTTCTCTCCGTTTTTGAAGAAGCCGGGTTTTATGGCTGCACCATTCTTGCCAGGCAATCAGAACCTTGGGTTGTTGTCGAGGGCATCGAGTTTCGTTCTCTCACGATTGAAGCTTACAAAGGAAAAGAAGGCCCCTGTTTAGATCGCAAGCAGGCTGTCGTTTACAACGGCCCCTGGAAAGCTGTGATCGATGACGATGGTCACAAACTGGTGCGAGGCAAACGAATGGCGGTGTGTGATAAAACTTTCCAGATTTATTCGCAGAATCCGTACCAGAAAGATATTACCTCGATTGCACCTTTCGAAAATATTGAATTAGAAAACGCAGCTGAATACAACTGTCACGCTGGCAGCATCCGTTCTGCCCGAGAAACAAAACAAGGCAAAACAGATTTGAACAACACAGCTTCTGAAAGTTGCTGCGGCACCGATGGCTGTTGCTAGAGGGTACTGCGGATTTTCAGGAGTCCAGCGAGTAACCCAGCCAATTTTGGCAGGGTTACGTAGCAACAAGAAGCCGTTCCTCAGCTATCAACGTACAGTCAGAGTTGGATTTCAAGCGTAGGATGTGGTGCTTGCACCCATCTTCGTGTGCCGATTGATTCGCTAATTCCAAAAAGATGGGCGAACCTGTCGGTCGTCATTTCTGTGATCAAGGATAATCAATTGCCGACAGAACCACTTATCCTACAATGCTTCGGGCTGGTATCGTCTTGCTTCTTTGTGCTCTTCGAGCCTTTGTGGTAAATTTCGTTTTCAAGATATTGTCGAATTTCTTACATGACTCAGGAAACCGTTTGATGAATGAACAACTTATAGCTGGCCTGAAAAATGCATTGAATAATTTGAACGACGAACACGCAGTTCAGGACGCTACATTAAATCAATTGCTTGTTGAACAAACCGGCGCCTGGGCCGTTGGTTTGTGGAAGATTGATGGCGAAAATCTTAAGCAGGTAATATGTGCTTTTGCTGAAGGATTTTCCAAACAGGTCGCAGACGAATTTCAAAGCGGTACCGTAGAAGTTTCCTTGTCACAAACGCAGCTCGGAATTGTGAATGCAATCGTCAACAACAGACCTGCGTTAGCCCGTGCGACCGAACAGCAGGGAGATCTTCGCAAATCCGCGGGTTGGCTCGAACGCTTTGACGCCCGCTGTTCCCTTTCCTGCCCCATCTATAATTCAAACGGCACCCCGCAAGCAGTTCTCGCAGTCTCCTGGGCAGAATTGTACGAGGAATCTGACTCTGTTCCACAGAATTTGTTAGCAATCGCCAAGCAAGTTGGCCAAGCATAGAGCACATTTCTCTCGATTTGTCGCATTACCAATGCTCCTGCTTGGTAACGCACTTCTTGGAAACTCCTGCTTCCTGTCGTATTGAATCACTTCCATTCCTTAAGCCGCATTGTAACTGTTATTACGCCCTGGCGGCTCTCTCGTTGCTTTATTATCTCCAATGTCATTTCGCAGGTGTAAAGAACGGCAATTTGGGTTATGATCTATTTTGATGTTCGAATAATATCGTGACATCTTCAAACGTGGGCTGATTGTTCTTCAAATGTTTATTAGACAGGCTCTCGTTTCAGCAGTCCTTCCTACTCAAAATTACTTGTTGAAAAACCTCTCTTTTCCAAAAGGAATTAACTCAATGTCCAGTTCTCGTCAAACAACACGCCGTCACTTTCTTCAAGGTGTGGCTGCCACTGGAGCAGCAAGCCTTTTGCTGCCATCGTCCCCCCGGGCACTCGGCTACGAATCTCCAAACGATCGCCCTGTCTTCGCAACCATCGGCTTGAGAAATCAAGGCTGGGGCATCACCTCAAAGTCTTTTCGCTTTGCTGATTTTGCTGCCTTGGCTGATGTTGATTCAAATGTCTTGGGGGCCAACGTCGAAAAAGCACAAAAGGCTCAAGGCAAGAAACCTGATGCCTACAAAGACTACCGAAAAATTCTTGATCGCAAAGACATCGATGCGGTGATGATTGCGACCCCAGACCATTGGCACACAAAGGTCGCCATCGAAGCGATGTACGCAGGAAAAGATGTCTATTGCGAAAAACCACTTACGTTGACGATTGCTGAAGGAAAGTTAATCGAAAAAGTTGTTAAGGAAACCGGTCGAGTTTTCCAGGTTGGCACAATGCAACGCAGCGAATCTGGCCAACGCTTTTTGCAGGCCGTTGCTTTGGTGAATAATGGTCGTATCGGAACGGTCAAAAAAGTGACCTGCGGCATCAATGGCATGGTTGCTTCCCCAGTCATTCCGGCGGCTCCTGTTCCAGAAGAACTCGATTGGAATTTCTGGCTCGGCCCTGCTCCTAAAGTTTCTTATCGAGCACTTCCCGAAATGCGAACAGGTTATGGTGGAGGCGTTCCGCTTTACAGCAACGGGCACTACTCCTTCCGAAACTGGCACGAATACTCCGGCGGTAAACTGACCGATTGGGGTGCTCATCACGTTGATATCGCCTGCTGGGCACTTGGTGCGACAGACACCGGCCCCAGTAAAGTGACTCCACTCGATTACACTTTGCCGGTTGATTACAAAGATGGATATCCGGTCGTAGGTAATCAGTACAATACTGCGACTGCTTTCAATATCAAAGTAGATATGCCCAACAATGTGGAAATGATTATCACCAGCGAAGGCGACAACGGTATTCTTTTCGAAGGCACCAAAGGCCGCTTCTTCGTTAACCGTGGCAAAATTACCGGTAAGCCTGTCGAAGATTTGAAGGCCAATCCGTTGCCTGAAGAT
>JAESQE010000143.1 GCA_016765335.1 Planctomycetaceae bacterium | reverse complement strand
ACTCCTGCTTCACAGCCGACTCCCAGTGGTTCCAACTCTGGGGAACAGGTTGTTCGTATTATTGTGGACAGTAAGTCGGGGGGCAGAGGAGCGTTTTCTCGCTTACTATCGATTGTGTTCTTCTTTTCAATTTTCCTCAATATCATTTTACTCTCAGCTAATAGTGTGGAATTCAGTACTTCAGATTCATTACTGGAGAAACATCATTCGGGCACAGAGGGGGCTAAAGATAAAATTGTACTTCTGAATGTTTTTGCAACCATCATGCCGCCGTTTACCGAGCGTTTGCTTGATCAAATTGATCAAGCAATTGAAGATGATGATATTAAAGGAGCAGTCATTGTTGTCGACAGCCCAGGGGGACTGGTTGCAGACAGTCATCAAATTTATACCAAGCTGACCGAGCTTTCGAAGCTCAAGCCAGTTTATGTTTCGATGAAACGCATTGCAGCTTCCGGGGGCTATTATGTAGCGATGGGAGCTGGGAAAGAAGGCAGGATTTACGCAGAGCCAACCACATGGACCGGCTCGATTGGTGTGATTATTCCTCATTACAATGTGGTCGATTTGGCTGAAAAAATAGGGATGAAGTCTGAGCCGTTAACAACCGGTGAATTCAAGGATTCCTTGAGTTCGTTTAAGGAAATTAGTGTTCGGGATCGTGAAGTTTGGGACGGGATTCTGGATGATGCTTATCAGCGTTTTCTAGATGTGATTGCCTCGGGGCGACCAAATATGAATCGCAAGGAAATTGAATCGGTGGCGACCGGGCGAATATTCACTGCTTCGCAGGCTAAGGAAGAAGGGCTTGTCGATGAGATTGCGTATCTGGATAAGGTAATTGACGACTTACAAGCCAAGCTGGGCATTGATGAAGTCGATGTGATAGAATACGGCTATGTCCCGACGCTGACAGAAATTCTGATCGGATCTGTAGAGGCCCGTTCAGAACATTCGCTGCTGAAAGAATTGATCAATTCGCCTGCACCTCGCGCATTCTATTTGATGGGCAGTAGGCAGTAGGCAGTAGGCAGTAGGCAGTAGGCAGTAGGCAGTAGGCAGTAGGCAGTAGGCAGTAGGCAGTAGGCTATTAACATAGTATGGAGTAGAGTGTGACGTCATTAGATTATAAGTCCTCTGGAGTGGATTTGGATGTTTATCGTGATTCGATGCAACGAATTACCAAGCATGTCCAAGGGACAAGAACCCCGCGTGTGATGCCATTGGATGGCGGTTTTGCTGGACTGTTTCGTCTGTTTGGTGAAGGCAGCAAAAAGTACCGTGACCCGGTGATTGTCTCTGGAACAGATGGCGTGGGGACAAAGCTCAAACTGGCTCAAATGACTGGAATCTGCGATACGATTGGGATCGATCTGGTTGCGATGTGTGTCAATGATTGCTTGTGTCTGGGAGCAGAGCCTTTGTTCTTTCTGGATTATCTTGCGATGGGAAAAGACGATCCCGTGCGTACCGAACAGCTCGTCAAAGGGATTGCTCAGGGATGCAAAGATTCCGGGATGGCATTGATCGGAGGCGAAACTGCGATTATGCCCGATTTGTATCGTGAAGAAGATTTCGATTTGGCTGGTTTTTGTGTCGCAGTTGTCGAAAAAGATGGCATGATCACCGGTAAAGCAATACAGCCAGGCGATGTGGTTTTGGGACTGGCTTCTTCCGGGTTTCATTCCAATGGTTACTCACTGGTTCGCAAAGTGGTGTTCGAACACGCTGGTTTGAAAGTTGAAAATCCTTATCCCGGACTCGAAGAAACAGTCGGAGAAGCACTGCTTAAACCGACTCGGATTTACACTCAAGAGTTAAGAAAAATTCTTGATGACGAACCCATCTCGCAAGGTGTCACGGGGATTGGACACATCACCGGAGGCGGGCTGGCAGAAAACCTGGAGAGAATTCTTCCCGATTCTGTTGATCTGAAAATTGAGCAGAACGCGTGGGAAGTTCCTGTTCTGTTTACCGAACTTCAAAAGCTGGGCAACATCAAGCAAGCTGAAATGCAGCGTGTGTTCAATATGGGAATTGGCCTGGTTGTTGTTTGCCGGGAAGAAGTCGCTTCCGGAATTGAAAAGCACCTCTCTGAATTTGAATTGCCCTGCTACAGGCTGGGAAAAGCAGTTGCCGGTTCGGGGCAGGTGACTGTTTCCTGACGTGTTGTATTGCGATGGTATATGAGTCTGAAAAACGCTTGCTCGAAATCAGCAATGGACCCTGCGCGTCATCAAGGTTAGAATGCAGCTTGCGGTCCAAATTCT
Organism: Planctomycetaceae bacterium; assembly: GCA_016765335.1. Taxonomy (GTDB): domain Bacteria; phylum Planctomycetota; class Planctomycetia; order Planctomycetales; family Planctomycetaceae; genus Rubinisphaera. The sequence continues at coordinate 20,584 of JAESQE010000143.1, read as the reverse complement.
CAGGCATTGCCTGATCTATATAAAGAGCATTCCATCAGAAATGAATTCAATACAGAAACAAGATGAAGATGATTTCCGCCCGGACTATTTTACGGTATGGAAGCAGTGTCTGAAAAACTCTTTGATGAGAGAGCTTATGTTTCGTAGCAATTTCATCATCACGATCATCACGCGGACATTCTGGTTTGCTACTCGGTTAATGCTGTTTGAAATTATCTATCAAAACGTAGATACGATTGCAGACTGGACCCGCGGAGAGTATTTCGGTTTCATGGCAACTGGCATGATTATCAGCTCGATCGTCGAGTGTTTCTTCATGCCGAATGTTGCGAACTTCAGTGAACTCATTCGTAAAGGCAATCTCGATTTCATCCTGTTGAAACCAATGGACCCTCAATTTTTGGTCTCGTCTGAGAAAGCCAATCTTGCGATGCTGAGTCAGACGTTGTGGGCATCGGGGCTTCTTGTCTATTCCGTTTCACATAGCTATAGTCCAATTACCTCGGTGAATATTCTTCTCTATGAATTGTTGATCGTCGTTGCTGTCCTGTTTTTTTACAGCCTGATGATCACGCTGGCGAGCACCAGTGTGTGGCTTGGGCGTAATCAAGGACTGTACGACTTCTGGTTTTACATCACGGTTTTTTCTCAATACCCTCGTCAGATTTATTACGGGAATCCGCTTGCTGACTCGGTTCGGGTGATGTTTAGTTTCTTCCTGCCAATTTTGCTGGTGGTGACAGTCCCGGCCAGAGTGCTGCTTTCCAAAACCTTGGAACCATCGTGGATCGTCTTTTGGGCACCAGTTACGACAGTGCTGTTTTTCCTGCTTTCCCGAAAGATTTTCATGTGGTCACTGAGCAAATATCGAAGCGCCAGTAGCTGAATAGAAAATACTCGGGTNNCACGGCTCACAGAGCCGTGGCACCCTGTTTTTTAGCTGGGACCGGTATTGATTTAAGACTTCGCTTGACCCCTGCGAGCANTTGANTTGTTACTCTTCGGGCGTTGTCGGCTTTTCTTGCCGTAGTACGCATCGGAATCCGACCTGTGGATCTCGGTCGCTGAGTGATCGGTGATCACGGTGCCAGATCATTCCGGCCGGGGAACTTCCTTTGATGACTCGGTGAGATTTCGGGTCTGAATTGCGTGGCCCCAACCAATTTCGGGGGGCTTCGTTCGAATCGTCTAAAAGTCGCTGATAGGCTTCGGCCTGGTACCAGTCGGAGCACCATTCTTTGGCATTGCCAGCCATGTCGAAAACACCGTAAGGGCTCTTGTCTGCTGGATAGCTCATCACAGGATAAATTTGATTTGCGACACGTGGGCGACGCCAAGCCGCTCGACCGAATCCCCAGGGATGATCGAACCCTTCGGTCCCTCTGGCTGCTTTTTCCCATTCGGCTTCGCTGGGCAATTTCTTTCCAACGTAATTCGCGTATCCTTTTGCATCTCTCCAGAGCATGCCCATTGCAGGGTTATTAGGATTACTTTGTGCATTGGAAGGCAATTGCGGTGGCCGCTTTTCCAACGAAGATTCATATTCTCGAAACTTCAGATAAGATTCCACAGTCACTTCATGCTCATCAATGTAGTAGCCATCCAGGTAGATGCTATGTTCTGGTTCTGCGTTCTTATTCTCGCCATCGTTACCTTGAAGAAACGAACCGCTGGGAATTAAAACCATCACAGACTGGTCAATCTCGCATAAAATCTTTTTGGGATAGCCTTCCGGTGTGTAGCCGGCATCAGAGATTGCTGTGAAGTTGTCTGGTAGTTCTACGATAACCTGAGGCGAAATTGTTAGTTCGTCATCGGCTTGAATCGTTACAAATTGTGAGGAGTTGATTCCAGCCGAGGGAATCGTTGCCAATGCTAAACCAGATTCCTGCCACTGTCCCTGTTCCTCTTCGGTCATGATTGCAAAATTCTCTTTGGAAGAGAATTCGAAGACATCGTTGATGTCTTCATTTGTAATTTTAGGTTGAGCAGGCTTCTTTCTTGTTTTTTGCACGACCGGATCGGGGCTACCTTGGGGGATTGGTACTGGTGCAGAACCTTGAGCATCTGGAACAGGCGCCGGTGCTTCTGATTCCTCTGTGCTGCTACCGCGATCACAACCAGACAAACAAACGCAGGTCGCGATCATCAAACAGGGAACCAGCGAAAAACAAGCCCGCACTGAAGCTGCAAATAATCCCCTGGCCGAGGTTCGCAACTCTGAGTGTCCGATGAACTTTGCTCGCTGGTAAAATCTCAACGACATTTCTGTCTCCACAATATTCGTCTCAGTAAAAAATAATACAACACTATTCTACTCTCTTGTTTAGTTCAGTACTAGTTTTGTTGACTTTCATTTGAACTTTCATCAGTGACGAGCTTTAAGGGAGCCGATAAAAATCAGTTCTCCCCCTTGGCAAGGGGGAGTTAGAGGGGGTATTTAAACTGTTTTAGGATCAAGCGGTCTTCAAGAAGCTCTGGACATCAATTTTTAGAGGTTCCCATGAGTAAGTCTGACCGCCGAGTGTGTTCGTATGTATCGTTCCTGGGCCGAAAAATGCGTAGAATCGTGATCATCCGTTTCTTGAAGGCGTCTAACTTAACTTGTAAACGGAGAATTACAGCTATTATCAACGAGTCGGTTGTTTCTGAGGAAAAGTATTTTTATATTCAGGGCCTTCCAGCTCCCGCAATGAACAAACAAATCGGGACATCGCTTTCATAGAAGCCTGATGAGGCACTCCTGACCCGGAGAACTGAGTGAAATTTTCATTAATTGATGAGGTTCAAGAACTTGAACCAAATAAGTTGATCTTGGCTACCAAGAATTTGACCCGTGCAGAGGAATATCTCGCGGATCATTTTCCTGGATTTCCTGTGATGCCCGGCGTCATGATGCTTGAAACATTGGTACAAGCATCTGCCTGGTTGATGAGGGTTTCCTGTCAATTCGAATTCAGTACAATCTTGCTTAGCGAAGCCAAGGCGCTTAGGTTTAAAAGTTTTGTTGAACCAGGCGATCAATTGATTGTCAATTCGACCGTGCATAAAGTTGATGGTGCAATTTGGACTTTCAAGACCAGCGGCAAGGTGGGGTCAAAAGAAGTTGTCAGTGCGAGACTTATCTTGAAGCAGTTTAATCTTGGGGATAAGAATGAGAAACTGGCAGCGAACGATGTGAGAATGATCGGGCATTTCAAGCAAGCCTGGGGCGAGTTGGAACGAACGATGCCTCGTGACGATTCCTGAGCTTTGCTCAGGCGTTTTGCATAATTATACATATAAGATAAGTGACGGCCTACACTGCCTGAAAAGGCAATACTGTTTGGGAGAAGAGAATGAAATTTGAAGGTAAGAAAGTAATTGTCACCGGCGGAAGTCGGGGAATCGGGCGTTCTATTGTAGAGTCTTTTGCCAGAGAAGGGGCAGAAGTTGCTTTTGTCTATCATTCCAACGAGAAGGCTGCTCAGGATGTGATTTCTGTTTTGGCAGCTGAAGGTTTTGATAAAATCACTGCCCATCAGTGCGATGTCAGTAAAAAAGATCAGGTCGATGAGCTTGTTGAAAAATTGGTCGAACAGTGGGGCAGAATCGACATCCTTGTTAACAATGCTGGGATCGTGAAAGACGGACTGCTTGCGACAATGGATGAAGAGGCATGGTCGAGTGTGATTTCAACAAATCTTGATAGTGTTTTCTACTTCTGTAGAGCTGTCACACGACCGATGATGTCCCAGCGAAGCGGACGTGTCATTAATATGTCGAGTGTTGCAGCTGAATTCCCTAACTCTGGGCAGGCGAACTACGCAGCCAGTAAAGGTGGGATTCAAGGTTTGACCCGTTGCATGGCTACAGAGTTGGGCAGACGTGGCGTGACCGTTAATGCAGTGGCTCCCGGCTTTGTCGAAACTGATATGACAGAAGCTGTCCGGAACGCTGCGGAATCGCAAATCAAGAAGCAAATTCCATGCAGAAGACTCGGCAAACCTGAGGATATTTCTCAGGCCGTCCTGTTTTTTGCCAGCGATGAGGCAGGCTATGTAACTGGACAAATACTCGCTGTCGATGGGGGCTTAACCCTCGGCGGCATTTGATGTTGTTGATGCGTTGTTACTCTCAGCTTGCGTAATTGGGAGATTATTGGTGAAAAAGCCGAATATCTCCCACTCCTGATTACTTTAGGTCTACAAGCCGAGAGATAAAGCGTGTAACTTATTTGAAATATTAAGATTATTGGGTTTCGCGACGTTTGAGAGATGCTCACTGCTTAACGTCTGCGATTTGGCTGGTTATCGTGTGAGTAATGTAAATCGTTAGATTCTTCCTGTTTTGGGTTCTCAATCAAGCAGGGCAAATAGTTGTTTTACCGAATAGACGGGATGTCTTTCGATTACGACAGCTCATTGGCCAGGCGAGAACAGTGAAATCAGACTGAGTTGACGATAGGAGAGTAATTCGAATGTCTTCAGAAGAAGAAATTTTAAGTAAGGTTCAAGAGACTCTGATTGATGCACTCGGTGTTGATGATGATGAAGTATCACCCGAAGCAACTTTGGTTGGTGATCTTGGTGCAGAGTCAATTGATTTTCTTGACATTGTGTTTCGTCTTGAAAAAACGTTTGACGTCAAAATTCCTCGGGGAGAGCTATTTCCTGAAGGACTTGCTGCTGCGGATTCAGGTTTCATTGAGGATGGCGTGGTTACCGCTGCCGGTCTTGACGAACTAAGAACGAGAATCCCTCACGCAGACATCGACAAACTTGCAGCTGATCCGAAAGTGGAAAACATCCAGGATCTGTTTACTGTCGAAATGATGTGCAAGTTTATGTCCAACAAACTTGCCAGCAAATAGCCTGCAATTTGTTGTGAATTGAATGTTCATCAAGATGGCAATTGCGTACGCAGTTGTCGTCTGGTTGAGCAAGGTCGAATTTCGTATCATGGGGCGTTATAACTGTTGAGCTGACAATCGAGTTGGCAACCAACTTTGAAAACCGGGAAGCAGTTTTGTCTTACAAACGTGAGTAAGATTCTCCTTGTTTCGAGTCGGTTTTTTTGTGATTTCCTAATCCCTCTAGCTTGTATATTGAGAAGTGAAGTATGCGTTGGTTCTGGGTTGATCGCTTTGTTGAGTTCAAATCAGGTGTCTCGGCTACATCGATAAAAAATGTCTCTTTAGCCGAGGAACATCTTCACGATCACTTTCCAGGTTTTGCAGTAATGCCTGGCTCGTTGATTCTCGAAGGATTAGCTCAGACGGGCGGAATTTTGCTGGGGGAGAAAAACAACTTTGATCACATTGTGGTCCTAGCAAAAGTCCCCAAAATTAAATATCATAGTTATGCCTGTCCTGGAGATCAGCTTCGGTATCATACTGAACTGGTAGAGTCCAGTCATGAAGGCGGACGCGTTGCCTGCACTGCTCATGTGGGCGAGCGGCTGGTCGCAGAAGCCGAAATTATTTTTGCTCACTTGGATTCGATGGATGAGTCGATGTCTCAATCGATTGATCAGAAAAATTTTGTGTTTGAGATGGGTTTAATGAGTATACTTGATGTAGATGCAATTTCTCAGGCGGTCAATTCCGATTCCTGAGAATAGTCTCGTTTCTAGACCGAGCTGAGGTAGTTACGGAATACTTGAAATTGTGTGGTCAGGTTCTTGAGAACCTGGTCTTAGAATGCAAGCTGTTTTACGATTGTCTTATGAAGCCAGAATGTTCGAACGCTCCTAATAATACAGGTCATCAGATGAAAAGAAGAGTTGTAGTTACAGGCATGGGGTGTATTACTCCACTTGGTCAAGATGTGGAGACGATGTGGGGAGCTTTGCGTGAAGGAAAATCGGGAATTGCCGATATCACACATTTTGATGCATCCACGTTTCCAACAAGATTCGCAGCTGAGGTCAAAGACTACGACCTGAGCCGGTTTGTTGATGATACTGATCTGTACCAGAGCTTAACGCACAACACCCAGTTTGCGATCGGAGCTGCCACGCAGGCGGTCAATAATTCTGGAGTGATGGATACGATGGGAGACCCGACTCGCTTCGGGATTTACCTCGGAGCAGGCGAAGGTCAGCAAGACTTTCCGATGTTCATGAAATTGATTTCTGACTCGGAAAAAGATGGCGAAATTGATCTGGCTAAGTTCACCGAACTTGGCTTGAAAGATATGGATCCTTACTTCGAAGTCGAGCAGGAACCGAATCGCCCGGCTGGGCACTTGGCTGCTTTGTTTAATGCACAGGGGCCGAATCTTAATTGCTTGACAGCTTGTGCAGCATCTTCTCAGGCAATTGGAGAAGCAGCTGAACTGATCCGCCGAGATGAAGCCGATATCATGCTGACCGGTGGCGCTCATAGTATGATCCATCCGTTTGGTGTGACCGGGTTTAGTCTTCTGACTGCACTTTCTACACGTAACGATAATCCACAACAATCTTCGCGTCCGTTCGATAAAAACCGAGACGGTTTTGTACTCGGCGAAGGAGCAGGGATGTTGGTTCTAGAAGATCTGGATCGAGCTCGTGCACGAGGTGCACAGATTTATGGCGAAATTCTCGGATACGGAAGTACCGCTGACGCCTACCGGATTACAGATATTCATCCGCAAGGTCGAGGGGCGATTGGTTGTATCAAAATGGCGATGGCTGATGCTGGTCGAAATCAAGATCAAATCGATTATGTCAACGCTCACGGGACAAGCACATCGGTTAATGACCGAGTCGAAACGATGGCCATTAAAGGAGCTTTGGGCGAATATGCAGCCGGTACCCCGGTTTCAAGTATTAAAAGTATGATGGGGCACTTGATTGCAGCTGCGGGCAGCGTTGAAGCAATCACTTGCTTGATGTCGATACGTGATAACGTCATGCCTCCGACAATGAATTACGAAACCCCTGATCCTGAATGTGATTTAGATTATATCCCGAATCAGGCCAGGGAAGGGACTGTCAAAACTGCTTTGTCTAACAGCTTTGGGTTTGGTGGTCAAAATGTGTCTCTCATTTTGGGAGAGTTCACTGATTAGCGGGCTTCTGGCGGTGGAATTTCGTTGGCAATAACTCGAATGATTCTTTGCGGATATCCAGATGGCGACCATCTCTCTACAAGTCATTCAAGGCCTTGAACGCGGTCAATATTATTCGGATTTGAACGTCCCGGTCACGATTGGCCGGGAGGACGACAATTCGATTCAGCTCAACGATGAACGCATCAGTCGTTGTCACTTAAAAATCCAGGTTGATCACGACAAAGTAATTCTGACCGATCTGGAAAGCACGAACGGCTCTCGCGTTAACGGATTGCCGGTGCAAATGACCGTGCTAAATCCTGGGGATTTAATCTCACTGGGGCGATGCATTTTGATGTATGGCTCGCATGAAGAGATTCAGGCATTCTGTAGCGAACAGCACAAAGATGCCCTCAACTCTCAGTCTCCAGATGATTCCGGGAATACGGTTTCTGGAATCGAAGGCGGTCAATACTCCTCAGACGATTTTGAGACGCTCGGCTTGTTCGATGAACATGGAGAGCCAGCAGTTTCTTTCCCCTCGGGCAGCCCGCCGCTTCCTCGGACCGAATCACTTGCCTCTCGAAGCGAGCTGGCAGATTTGCTGAATTATTTGCATTCCCGCATCTTACAGGTTCTCGAATCTCGCGGACAAGACAGTGTGCAGGATGAGGAGGAAAAAGAGTCGCCCACAAATCCGACGATTCCCATCCCACGCTCCAACTGGTTCCAATTGCTGAATCTCGAAGCCGAACTCTCCCGGCACCTCAAAGAGATTTCAGAACCAGAATAATTAATACCTAACCAGCGCAGCACTCTCTAATTAGAGGACAACGACTCTAAATTGCGGAGCACAGACATTCCTGTCTGTGTCATGTGCCTTCGACTTTGGGCAATGAATAGCAATTGTCGTAACGTTAAGGCTACGCTACTTATTCTGATTTCGGTGTAACTTCGGAGTCTTTCTTACCTAGCACGTTGCTTCCCTTTTTCTCCATGACAATTTCCTGTACCGGAATCAGAGATTGAGTTGCATTAATATCTCTGTAACGATTGGTCGACTTTGCATGTTGGAGCGGCATGTCAAAGTGATCATGCCCTAATTTCCAGGAGATACTTGATCGAGCGGGCACATTGTTGATCACCGCATGTCCCAGGTTGTCAGTGGTCGCGGTGAATAAATTTAATTCCTTCATCTTCTTTTCAAAGTAGGATTTACGGTTTTGAGTGGTGAGTATTTCATGAGTTGGAGATGTAAACCCGACAATTGTTGCGCCCCAGATTGGATTGAATTGATTTGGACACATCCATGCGGTTGCGTTAGCAAGTGGTGTTTGATCTGGTTTTAATGCTCTGAATTCAATGGAAACTGTTTTTTCCATTGCAAGCTTCAGGTTCGGTTCATTGACATCAATACGGTGTACTTGGGCATAAGTACCAGTAATTAGCTGACCGGGATGTAGATTGATTCGGTTTTTTCCGTCACCTTTTTTCAAGATGTCAAAATCTTGAACTTGTGGTGATGTCGATATCCAGCCGTCACATAAAGCAAGCACCTGGGCTGCTTCACAGCGAGGCAAGCTTTCAAACAAAAATGTCCCATCAGCTTTGATTTCCGTAACTTCTTGCCAGGTCATTGCTCCCCACGATGCAGGGCGTTTCGAGGGAGTGATCCAAATCAGTACTCGACCATTTTTGATCGGTCGGGGGACAGAGTCGTCAATTCGCCCCGCCACGCGGTACCCCGGTTTAAGTAGTACAACTCGTTTCTGTTGATTGACTTCGTCATCTGTCTGTGTCGGGTCAATTTCAATGGTATCGCTGAAAAGGATTGGGTTATGGTTTAATTGAACTGCCCAGCCAATGGTCTTTTTTCGTTTGAATGCTGGAGAAATAAAAGTCCCCTGTTTTTCCGATTTCCATTCGAAATGGGATCGGGCACTGCCATCATAGATGAGACCATGTAGCTTGGATTTGATTGGTTTAAGCCCGTTATGTTTGACAACAGGAAAGATCCGCAACTGATATCCTTTTTCGAGCTGTACCTGCTGTCGATTATTCTCAGTCGCTTGGTCCCCCCGGTATAGTACGAAGTCAGGGTGATCTATCGTTACGGTTACCTGACCTGTTTCGAAACGTTCATCGACAAATATCGGATAAGTGATTATCACTTTGCCGTTTTTGTCAGTCAGCAACTCCGGATTTGGCCCGTAATTTTCTTGCAACCAGCCGTAGTGGTTTCCCGGCTTATCTTTCGAACGAAGCCCATTTGGCTGCACTTTTGCTCCGACAACCGGCGAGCCATCTGGTGCAGTGACAACAAGTGTCATTGTTTCTGTCTCAATAGCTGGTGCATCGTCTGCCTGTACAAGGCTGTTAGAATCGATGACTAAAATGCAGAATGCCATTAGAATTAACACAACAAAACGATGAACCAACATGTGAGATTGCCTCTGATAAGTTGCTTGAATCTAGAAGACTTATTGATACTTATCACGAGAATAAACAACCCACACTTTGCCTGTCAATACTTATACCAAGCTCAATTGGATAATTACCCTCGCTCCGGTGATCTGTCCCCAGGCACCCGTCAGGCTGGTATTTGCTTCACTCATCTTTAGGTTTTTTAACCAACACCGGGTAGCTCATACGATCCCGTTCAGTGACGTAGGGTCCGCTGTGCGGACCACATCCGGTGAATAATATATGCTAAAATGGCAAACGGTGTTTTGTGGTTACAGAAAAAATGGTCCGCACAGCAGACCCTACGGGTGTGCATTCATTTGAAGCGGATTACTATTTGGCTTCAATCGGTAACTGATCAATTTTGGCTGCGAGGATGAAATCGTTTTCTGATAAGCCGCCGATGGCGTGTGTCCAGATTTCGATTTCGACATTGCGGTATCCGCACAAATGCAAATCGGGGTGATGTCCTTCGGCTTCTGCAATTTCAGCTACTGCATTAAAAAACTTAATGGCAGACATGAAGTTTTTTACCACCCATGTTTTGCGAATGCGTTCGTGCTGGTGTGTCACTTCCCAGCCGGGATGCTCTTGGATCTGTAACGCCGCTTGGTCAGGCGAGTATTTTTCGACTCCTCCTTCACAGGGGACGCAATTCTTTTGAGTTAATTCGCACGAGGTTTGAACGTCCATTGTCCTGCCTTTCATAGAGATACTGTTAATCAAACGGTTAGGTCAATTCCCAACCGTTGTGGTATTGCACTGCTTTGAGGAGTTGGTCAGCTTTTTCGTCTCCCACTATNATTTCCTGCTTCGGATCCCATTTCAAGACCCGACCGGNTTGGGCAGAAACATAACCCAAATGTCCTGGTGTTATCGAGCGATGTGCATTTTCAGCCGGGGCGATGCACGCTTTGCGAGATTTGACGCAGTCGAGAAAGTTCCTGGCATGAGAGACACCAGAAACTTGAAGATCGCGAGAGCCGGTTTTGAAATCTTTTTCGAGCCAGCGAGGATCAGAGGCTTCCAGCTTACTGCGCGACACATACACCCAGCCTTGGTCGCCGATAAGCTTGAGGCCGACAGGGTACTTACTTGAAATCGATCCGGTGATTCCCCCTGCATATTCCGTTTGGATTTCGTACTGGTGTGGCGTGTTGTAAATGTTGGTTTTCGGATAGGTCCAGTTGACAGCAGAAACAGATGTTGGGCCAAGCAGATCCTGCCCAATCGCCCAGTGTGCGATATCGTTGTGATGCCCAATCCAGTCCATCAACACACCGCCGCCGTAGGCTCGATTTCCGCGCCACCAGCGATGAAATCGGGCCTGCATTAACGGAAGTTTTTTTGAAGGGCCACACCAGAAATCGTAATCAAGATCTTTGCCGGGGGTAATAATTTTCGTATCTCCCATAGGTGACGGATAGCCGGGGGGCAGCCCCACTTGAAAGCTGTGGATTTTTCCGAGGAGTCCATTTCTAGCCAGATTGACAGCCTTTTGGAACTGAGGCATAGACCGTTGTTGAGACCCCGTTTGGAAAACAGCCTGTTGCTTTTCGACTTCCTGATAAACCAGTTGTCCTTCTCGAAACAAGTGCGTGACTGGCTTTTCGCAGTAAATATCTTTGCCACTTCGCAGTCCTTGTAACGTACACAGGGCGTGCCAATGATCTGGCGTTGCGATCACTAAGGCATCGATATCTGTGCGTGAGCAAACTTCGCGGTAGTCTTTATAGACATCTGGTCCGGAGTGCTTACCACTTTTTTTCTGCTTGGCGACAGCTTGAGTAATGTATTCGCGTGCAGGCTCTCGGCCAAAAGTTTTTCCTTTTCCCCAAGGGCGATCTCTGTAATGAAAGCGGTCCACGTCGCAAACAGCGACAATTTCTGCATCAGCTTGGCCCAGAAACTCATCAATCAGGTTGAATCCACGTGAACCCAAACCAATAATTCCCAGCCGAATTCGATCCGTAGGGGCCACAGCTGCCCTTGCGGTTGATAATGATCCAGCGAGCAGTGATGTCCCTAAGCCAAAGGAAGTTCCCAGGAAAGTTCTGCGTTTCATAACTAAAATCCCCTTATTCAGTGCCGAATTAACTATTGAAATGAACTAATCGGTATAATTGTTTTGTCAATCATTTCAGGAAGTTGTGAACATTCTCGTGCATTACTTGTCTTGATTGTCGATGTCGATATACTACAGCCCTGTTAGGCCAAACCAAGTGGTTTTGTCCAACAGTATCGCTGCGGGTGTGGCGGAACTGGCAGACGCNCACGGTTCAGGTCCGTGTTCCCGTTAATGGGAGTGGAGGTTCGAATCCTCTCACCCGTACTGAAAAGCCGAGCTTAGGAAATTTCCTAAGCTCGGCTTTTTTTATGACCTGCAACCAAACGATTGCTCATTAATCCTTGGCAAACCGGTAAACGCCTTTGCCGTTAGCGGTTTCAATCGCGAAGTAAATTTCGCCTGCTTCATCAGAACCAAAGTTCAGAATCGGCATTTTATCTGACGGAATTCTGTGATTGGCGATCAATTTCTGATTTTTAACATCGTAATCGAGCGCCCAGATTTTTCCGGTCACGAAATCGGCATAGATATACTTTCCTTGCAGTTCAGGAATTGCAGATCCGCGGTAGACCAAGCCACCGGTGATTGATTTNCCAACCTGATGACCGTACTCCCAAATGGGATTCACAGCCTTTGAAGCAACCGCGCTGTCGCGATTACTAAAGCGGTGCATGCCTTCGCGCCTGTTCCAACCGTAATTCTTCCCGGCTTGGACCAGGTTGATTTCTTCCCATTGATTTTGCCCAACATCTGCGGCCCAAAGGTCACCCGTTTTGCTATCGAAGGCAAGGCCCCAGATATTTCGGAAACCGTAAGCATAAATTTCGGGCCTGGCTCCTGCGGTGTTGACGAATGGGTTGTCAGCTGGAATCGAATACTCTTTTCCGTCAGACTTTTTATTAACATCAATTCTCAACAAAGATCCAAACAGCGTACCCAGGTTCTGACCATTATCGAGAGGATCGTTGCCTGATCCTCCATCGCCCACTGCGATGTAAAGATAACCATCCGGCCCAAATTGGATTGCTCCTCCGTTATGGTTGGCGAACGGTTGCTTGAGGGTCCAAATTACCCTTTCAGAGCTAGGTTTGGCTTTATTCGGATTCTTCGCATCAACCTGGAATTCAGAAACAACAGAAGTGTGAACATCACCTTCTACAGAAGTGTAATAGATGTAAAGCTTCCCGTTTTTTTTGTAATCCGGATGGATTGCAAAGCCGAGCAGGCCTTCTTCGTTCCCTTTTTGCCAAGGATGAACGCGATCACGAATATCAAGATATTCAATGGATGCTTTGGATTTTGCACCTTCTGGAAGAACGTGAATTGTTCCAGACTGAGTCGCAATAAACATTCGACCGGATTGATCATTCGCGTGAGTCATTACGATTGGTCGCAGTGGTGTAACTTTTCCGTCTTCGTCGACTGCTTCCCAGTTATCCCACTTCAGGTCTGGAAAGGCGAGAACAGGCTTTAAGGCCAGTGTACTGTCACTTGGATCGGGGACATCGTACTCTTTAGGGAGGTTGCGAACTTTAATGTTTCGGTAAGAAACAAAATCGTTATGGTCCTGAAGGCAAATATGCCCTTTGGTTGGTTTGCCGAAGTTTGCGAACTTTGAAAACTTGCTGGCAGCAACTTTTTTGTTCCAGTCGTCACTTCCCTTTTGGAACTTGTAATAGCTGACTCCATTGATCATCACTTCGCTTTGATTGGGAGTCTGTTTGAGGTAAAGATTGTTCCATTGCCCAGCTGGATTGCAGGCATCGAGTTCTCGGTCGGGATCCAGGCCAGCTTTGGCTTCGATGTTTTTCATCCAGGCAGGATTTCCCGGGCTGTAAAGCTGATACAACCAGCCTGCTTTTTGCGGATCGTGTCCTTTGATGTTGTCGTTAATTTGAATTTCCGGGCCGGTTTGCCAAGGTCGCTGTTCTGTTTCGGTTACATGAAACATGATTCCGGAATTGCCTTCAGGGGAGATCCGAAAATCCAAAGAGAGTTCGAAACTATCGAACTGTTCTTCGGTGATGATGTCGCCTGCCCCTTTTTTTGCTCGGCTCAAAGCACCATTTTTTACGACCCAGCCGTCGCTGATGCCTTCTTTTTTATAATTTCGCCAGCCTTTTGTGGTTTTGCCATCAAAAAGCATGCGCCAGCCAGTTCGACGATCAGATTCTGAAAGCGTGTTCTGCTTTTCTTTGGCGTGAAGGATTTGTGATCCCCCACAAATAATCAGGGCAGCAGCAATTGTGTAGCGTAACTTCATGGATTCCCCTCGATTCAATTAACTGAATTAGTCAATGATTTATTGGTGAGTAATGTTCTACCTATCAATTCTCTCCGATCATATCTTGCTGGTCTTGGGAATGCTACAATACAGCTCAGAATTGTATGATCTGGGGTGAGTTCATTTGTTTTCACATTTCGCCCAGTATCCTGTTGATTGGGCAAACCACCTTCTCAGGTGGTCAAAAATAACCACAGAGTCACAGAGAACACGGAGTAAAGGCAAGCAGGTTGGAAATGAGAGAGCATTCAGTTCTTTCTTGTTGAAGGCGTCTCTGGAAATTAGAAATTTAGAGCTTCTTTAAAATCGTTTGATTGTACGAAGTAGTTTAAAACTCCCCTCTAACTCCCCCTTCGTAAGGGGGAGAACTAATTTCTAGAAGTACTCTTAATTCTCTGTGCCCTCCGTGTCTCTGTGGTGAAAATCCTTTTTATATTTCAGTTAGTTTGATATCTGATCGTTTCCTCATTCCAAAATACTTGTGATACGCATTCGCCTATTTGTTTGCGAGTTGGATGTTCTCTAAGTCCTTGTCAGTACAAGGCCGCGAGTGATAGCTTCTCGCAAGTATTAATTGAGTTTGGTATGAGCAATCTGCTGCACCCAGTTTGCTTTAATTTGTACACTTTGCCTCGACATTATTCAANGAGATCTGACAATGGAAGTCATCGGTATTATTCCTGCTCGGCTGGCATCAACCCGTTTGCCACGAAAGCTTCTTTTAGCTGAAACCGGGAAGTCTCTGCTTGAGCATACTTGGGAAGCGACTTTGAAAGCGAAATCGTTGGATCGTGTTGTCATTGCAGTTGACGATCCGGAAATTGAAAAGGTGGCCCAGGATTTCGGTGCGGAAGTTGTGATGACCGGGGAATGCGACAACGGCNCAGAACGCGTCGCAGAAGCAGTTAACAAGCTTGGTCTTTCATCTGAAATTGTGGTCAACATTCAAGGAGACGAGCCTGAAATTGATCCTCGACATATTGATCTGTGTGTTCAGTCATTGCGTGAACATACAGAGTGTGAAATGTCGACTCTTGCGAATCCGATTAACGATGCTGCCTCGGTGCGCGATCCAGCCTGTGTGAAGGTTGTGCTGGCGACCAATGGGAATGCACTCTATTTTAGTCGATCCGCAGTGCCTTGTTCGCGGGATTGTACTCCGGAGTACTGGTTTGAAAATCANTCGCANTATCAACCCAGCCCNTGGCTGCAACATATCGGACTGTATGCATATCGTTATGACTTTTTAAACGCGTTTGTCAAAATGCCAGCATCCCCCTTGGAACCAATCGAAAAGCTCGAACAATTACGTGCATTGCAGGCTGGTGCACAGATTCACGTTTCGGTTGTTTCGCACTGTTCAATTGGCATCGACACTCCAGAAGATTATGCTGCATTTGTGAAAAGAATGTCTTGATTGAAATTTGAGGCTATTTTCAGCCAACCGACCTTGTAAATCGCTTGGCTGATGGTAAAACCAGCTTCATAATCTGTTAAGATCTTCTTAAATGGTTACTCTTTATTAGAGTGGCAAGCGTGGCTGGGAAACTGTTTTAGTTGGAGATACTCCGTGGCCAAGGGGTATCATCAAGGACGAGTGGATACGTAATGACCAAGCATATATTTGTAACCGGTGGCGTTGTCAGTTCTTTAGGCAAGGGGCTGACTGCTGCTTCTGTTGGACTACTTCTCGAACGACGCGGCATGAACGTGCGGATGCAGAAACTCGACCCGTATCTCAATGTCGATCCCGGCACAATGTCCCCGTACCAGCACGGCGAAGTTTATGTACTTGATGACGGTTCAGAGACCGACCTCGACTTGGGGCATTACGAGCGTTTTACTAACGGTCCGCTGAATAGAAATTCAAACTTTACCACCGGGCAGATTTACCAATCGGTTATCAAAAAAGAACGTATGGGAGATTATCTCGGTGCGACCGTACAAGTGATTCCGCATGTGACAGACGAACTCAAAGAAGCGATCTGTTCTCAAGATGGTCCCGATGTGGATGTCGTGATCACCGAGCTGGGCGGAACGGTTGGTGATATTGAAGGGCTTCCATTTTTGGAAGCATTTCGTCAAGTGCCTTTAGATATCGGTCGTGAAAACTGCTTGTTCATTCATTTGACATTGGTGCCTTATCTCAAAGCTGCCCGGGAATTGAAAACAAAACCGACTCAGCATAGTGTTGTTCAACTTCGAGGAATCGGAATCCAGCCCGATATCCTGGTCATTCGCACCGAGCGTCCGTTGGGCAGAGACAATGCAGAAAAGATTGCGTTGTTCTGTAACGTCGAAAAAGAGGCGGTCATCGAAGAAGTTGATAAAACCCTTTCGATTTACGAAGTGCCTCTCGGCCTGGCAGAGAATAAGATCGATCAACTGATCAGCAAAAAACTGAATCTGCAAACTGGTCCGCTTGAAATGGATGACTGGAAAGAGTTGATTCATAAAATTCGAAATCCCGAACACGAAGTGACCATTGCAGTGGTCGGGAAATATATTGAACATCGTGATGCTTACAAATCGATTTACGAATCGCTGGATCATGCTGGGTTTTCGTCACAAACCCGCGTCATCATCAAACGAGTTTCCGCAGACGACCTGGAATCCGAAGAGGCTGAATTGCTTCTCAGTGGTGTTGATGGAATTCTTGTGCCGGGCGGCTTTGGGGCTCGTGGCTTTGAAGGAAAAATCAAAGCTGTGAAATATGCCCGCGAAAAACAGATCCCTTATTTTGGAATTTGTCTGGGGATGCAATCAGCAGTCGTTGAATTTGCTCGAAATGTGCTGGGGTGCACTGATGCAAATAGCACCGAATTTGAAGACACTACCGCCAACCCGGTGATTTGTTTGCTGGAAGAGCAAAAGAAAATCACCAACAAAGGAGGCACGATGCGTCTTGGTGCTCAGGATTGTCGCTTGTCACCTGATTCGAAATCCTTCGAATGTTACGGCAAGGAAATGATTTCCGAGCGACATCGGCACCGTTACGAATTTAATCCGGAATACCGTCAGCGGTTTGAGCAAGCCGGCATGCACATCGGCGGAACCAGTCCCGACGATGTGTTGGTCGAAATTGTCGAAATCCCGGATCATCCCTGGTATGTCGCCGTCCAGTATCATCCCGAATTTAAATCTCAACCACTCAATCCGCATCCCCTGTTTCTGGGTTTCATAGATGCTGCTCTTTCAAGACATCAGGAAAGAGTCTCTGCACCGGTTTAACAGGGGTAATGGTCGTATTTAATCTGCCGTTAAATGGTAGCCGGGATTAAACAGGTATGAAGTAGAATAAACCACCAAGACTCAGAGGTCACAGAGAAAGAATTGGTTCTCCCCCTTACGAAGGGGGAGTTGGAGGGGGTTTTTTGACCTACTTTTTATAACCAAACTGTCCGCAATAAGCTCTGGAATTCAATTTTAGAGGTTCTCGTAAGATCCGACCGCCAGGCATATCATCCGGAACATCGTAAAAAAAATTGTTCCGGCCTACGACTCTTCAAATCGCCGAGTTGATGTTGCAGACCTTGGAAGACTAGTCAATGCCTGGGCATCTTCGGTGTTTAATCCTCGGTGTTGAGTCTGTCGGGTTTCTTTAACACTTTTTTGTCATCTGATGCTAACCTTCGTTCCACTTTTTTAAGATCCTCAGCAGGTGGAAGTTTTTCAGGACGAATGCCTCTTTGGAGTAGTGTATTACGAACCGCTTTATTGTTTGTGATATGTTCGTTGGAAATTGTGGCTTCGGTTCTTAATTGATTTCCTCGGCTGTTATGAATTGTGATTTCTGTTGCAAAGTCTTTTGCCTTCAGGATGATCGTCGGGGCAAAATCTGCTAATGGGCGACTCGCTGGCACTTTCCAATGCGATTTCATCTCTTGCGTTGATTTACCGAAAAGTGCTTGGTCTCCTTTGCTGCGAATCATCCCGAAGTTCTTATTGCCACCGGTTTGCTGGTAGATGATTGAGGAGAGTTCTTTTTCTGTTTTTGTTAATTTGTGACGTGCTGAGACTCGTTCTGATTCCAACAAACGCTGTTCAATCAATTCTGCTTTTCGTGTCTGTACTGCAAAATATGTTTGAGCAAAAGCAATTTGTTCTTTTTGAGGATCTCCGTTTTGCGCGATTAGATAACAGGCATATCGCGTCAGCATAATGTCGTCAATTTTCCGTTGAGTTCCAGAACCGATGTCAACCATTTTGTTGACGTCAACAAAATGGTCTGAAATACTATGTTCGGATACTTCACACGAAGTCATTGCCTTAGAAATCACAACTGAAAAATTCCGCCATTCTGAGTACCCCAGTAGGTGCTGTAAGTCCCTGGCAAGCCAGAATTCCACGTCTTTTCCTTCAGTCTTTTGAGCATGTGCCTCAAAGTTGTCTGTAAGTGCGAGTACTGTTTCATGTTCCATTTGCTATCTCCCGATTCCATTCGTACTGCTCAAAGTAAGCGTTAACTTTCTTGATCGGTGGGGAATGATCCTGTGTTATATCGATGTCTCTTTATTGTGGACTGTTCAAATTTGAAGTGCAATGATTCTGAGCATCAATAATCCAAGGCGATTTGTATTTCTCTTGATTTAGAAGCTAATGATATGAGAGAAACTGACTGTTCGCGTGAGTCTTTTGGGCAGGGTTGCTATCATTTCAGAGAGTAATACGCATTCGCATATTTGTTTTCGCGTTGAACATTCCCTAAGTCCTTGTCGGTACAAGGCCACGAGCGAGACCTTCGCGCAAGTATTAATTGAGTTTGGTATAAGTTTTGACTTACAGGCATGTTTTGGGCATTTACTGGAAAATAAGCTTTCATGGACGATTCACTTTCGCGGGATGATTTGGCTTCGCTTTATTTTGATTCGCTGCCTTTTGAGCCGTATCCGGTTCAGGAAGAAGCGTTGTTGACGTGGTTTACTGCTGAACAGGGCGTTTTGGTTTGTGCTCCGACCGGGACCGGGAAAACGCTCATCGCAGAGGCTGCGTTGTTTGAAGCATTGCATACAAACAAAATCGCTTATTACACGACTCCATTGATTGCGTTGACCGAGCAGAAATTTACAGAACTGCAAGAAGCAGCTGTCCGCTGGGGTTTTTCTGCGGATGATGTCGGTTTGATAACCGGCAATCGCAAAGTGAACCCGAATGCGAAAATCCTTGTTGTCGTTGCAGAGATTTTATTGAACCGTTTGCTCGATCCGGATCAGCAGCGATTTGATGAAACCTTTGCGGTTGTGATGGACGAATTTCACAGTTTTAATGACCCCGAACGAGGAGCAGTGTGGGAGTTGTCGCTGGGGCTGCTTCCCGATCATATTCGGTTGCTGTTACTTTCTGCTACGGTGGGCAATGCAGTCGACTTTCTCGGTTGGCTTCGCAATATGCATGGTCGCAAACTACGTTTGGTGCAATCTCAGGATCGAAAAATCCCGCTGACATTTCGCTGGATTCCCGATCTACTTCTTGATGAGCAACTTGTGACGATGTGTGAAGGGTCTGAAGAGCATCAGCTCGTGCCTGTGCTGGTGTTTTGCTTCAATCGATCTGACTGTTGGACAATTGCAGAACAGCTCAAAGGAAAAAGATTGATCACCAAAGAACGCCAGAAGGAGCTGGTGGCTCGGCTCAATGAATACGATTGGTCACACGGGGCAGGCACGAAACTCAAGCAAATTCTGATGCGAGGCGTGGGAGTGCATCATGCGGGGATTCTGCCAAAATTTCGGCGTATTGTCGAAGAACTGTTTCAGGAAAAACTGCTTTCGGTTTGCATGTGTACCGAAACTCTGGCATCTGGGATCAATCTGCCTGCTCGGTCGGTCTTGTTGACCTCGCTGATTAAAGGGCCTCCGGGGAAAAAGAAGTTAATTGATCCCAGTTCGGCTCATCAAATGTTTGGGCGGGCAGGGCGGCCTCAGTTTGATACTGAAGGGTATGTTTTTTCGCTCCCCGACGAAGATGACGTGAAAATTCTCCGCTGGAAAGAGAAGTACGATCAAATTCCCGAGGACACTAAAGATCCGATGTTGCGTAAAGCGAAAAAGCGGATGAAGAAAAAGATGCCGACCCGCAACAGCAAAAAACAATACTGGAACGGTGAGCAATTCGAAAAATTGCGTAACGCTCCCGCTGTAAATCTTTCGAGCCGAGGGCATTTGCCTTGGCGGATGCTGGCTTGGCTACTGAAAAGTTCTGACGACGTGATGCAGCTGCGTAAGTTTGTTGCCAGAAGAATGCTGGAAGGCAAGCAGAAGGAAGACGCGGAAAAGCAACTTTATCAGATGCTGCAAACATTGTGGACAGGAGGTTTTGTTACGCTCACGCCACCGCCGCCAGTAGAAAAAAAGGAAGAGGAAAAGTCACACATTATTCCTGTTGATGCGAAAGGTAAGCCAGAGCAAAGCAGTCCCCCGGAATCAATGGGGATGTTTGGTTCGGTTTTGCAGGAAGCTTTATCTAAGGGAAAAGACTCAGAAAGCAAGCAGCCAGCTGCGGATAAAAAGGAGCCAGTTTCAAAATCTGCTCTTCAGGACTACAAACCGCTCAAAGCAGAGCCGACCGAGAAGCTCGATCAGTTATTACAGTTTCGCAGTGTCAATCCGATTTACGCCTGTTTTTTGCAGGAGTATCTGGGGCAAGCGGATGAGATTGAACAGATACAAATTATCGAAAGCGTTCTCGAAGTGCCAGGTTCTGTCGCACGAGATGTTCGTGTCCCTTACGATTTGATGCAATCAGGGGAGTTGG
>JAESQE010000142.1 GCA_016765335.1 Planctomycetaceae bacterium | reverse complement strand
CGTTCATGCCGATGAAGGTGAGTACAAAATGCCATTTCCCAAGGGTATCGCTCATCATGCGTCCGAACATTTTCGGATACCAGAAATAAATTGCTGCAAAAATACCAAATAGCGTTGAACCAAATAAAATATAATGAAAATGGGCAACAATAAAATACGTGTCGTGAATATAAATATCGACAGGCACCGCAGCCATGAAAATACCACTGAGACCACCGACAATAAACATCGATACAAACGAAACCGCATTAAGGGTTGCTGTATTAAATTGTAAACGCCCGCCCCAAATGGTTCCGATCCAGTTGAAAACTTTAATCGCTGAAGGCAACGCGATCATGATCGTAGCGACCATGAACGTCATCCCCAAAGCCGGATTCATTCCGGAAATGAACATGTGATGTCCCCAGACGATAAATCCCAGCCCAGCAATTGTGGACATCGAATAAACCATCGGTCGGTATCCAAAAACAGGCTTTCTGCACATGCAAGACAGGATGTCGGAAACCATACCCATCGCTGGAAGCAACATGATGTAAACAGCGGGATGAGAATAGAACCAGAATAAGTGTTGCCAAAGCAGAGGCTGTCCTCCGCCAACGGTTTCGCCTGCATTATTAATGACCAGTCCTGCGGGCACGAAAAAGCAAGTGCCAAATTCTCGATCTGCAACCAGCATCAATCCCGCTGCGGTCAGAACGGGTAACGCAAACGCTTGCAAAATTGCAGTAATAAACATCGCCCAAATCGTTAAAGGCATGCGAAACAGTGTCTTGCCTGGTGCTCGCATGTTGATAATGGTTGTCAAATAATTGATGGAGCCCATCATCGATGAAACCCCAACAAAGGTGACGCCCAATAACCACAGAGTCTGCGCAAATCCAGAACCGGGAGCTGCATCGTAAACCGCAGCAAGCACTGGGTAAGAAGTCCAGCCAGCAGCCGGGCCTCCTTCGTACAAAAAGCTCAACCCGAAGCAAGCCGTAGCAGGCCACATAAACCAATAGCTGAACATATTCAGTCTCGGGAACGCCATATCAGGCGCCCCGATCATCAACGGAATCAGGAAGTTGCCGAATGCTCCTGCAAGAATCGGAATGACGACCAGGAAAATCATGACTGTGCCATGCATTGTAAAGAGCATCGTGTAGAATTCGGGAGTTATCTGCCCGCCAGATTCTGCAAAGAACTCTGCACTGACCCAGGGCATCTGGCTCCAGGGAAACGCCAGTTGCCAGCGAATCGCCAGCGCCATCAGTCCGCCAAAGAACATCATGATCAACGTGGAAATCAGAAATTGAATTCCGATCACTTTGTGATCAGTTGAGAAAACGTATTTGTTGATCCACCATCGCGTATCAACATGAGCATGCCCAGTCGCATGATCTTGCACATCGGAGGAAGATTGAGGAGCACTATTCACGAATTTAGCCTAACGCTCTGTAAAATAATTTCGAAATTTATAATTGATCGTTCAGTGAAGTCATCACCGTTTTATTGCCACGAAGAACACCGCTTTATCTGTTTTTTGAAAACCCGTCATCGTACTGATCTTTGTGGAGTTGCTTCATGTATTTTTCATATTCTTCGGGAGGGTGCGCAATCAGCTTGGCTCCCATTTTGTAATGTCCCCAGCCACAAAGTTCTGCACAGACCAAGGGATACTCCCCGGGTTCCTTAGCTTCGAACCAGACCGGAATAGATAGCCCGGGAACTGCATCCTGCTTAATACGCAGCGAAGGTAAAAAGAAGGAATGTTGAACGTCTTGTGATTTGAGGTAAATCGTGACAGGCACACCAGCTGGTACATGCAGGTCATTCACGCTGTACATGTCGCCGGGCTGTGCGTGCTTCTCCAGTTTTTTCCCCGGAGCCGGATAGCGAAGACGCCACTCGAACTGCCTGGCTGTCACTTCTGCGATAATGTTGGTGCGAGCCTGCTGCGGAAATGAAGACTCAATCCGGAACTCTGCCCAGACTCTCATCTGATAAAAAGCGAGAAACAACAGGATTGCTCCTGGAATCACCGTCCAAATAATTTCCAGCTTGTGATTCCCATGCGAATACCAGACAGGTTGATCTTTAGGGCGTCCTGACGCGGTCCAAAGGACATAAATCAAGCCAACTTGCGTACCAATAAACACGATCACGGTCAGGACCAGGATCAGATAGTACAGATGATCGATCTCATCTCCGAGAGGAGAATCCGATGCACCATCCCCAGGAAATCCCCAGTTCAACGCAGGCGTCAAAGCACTGATGATCAGTGCCAGGATCGGCCAGGCCAGAAAAAATAATAACCAACAAAGACGCTTCACATCTTTCTCCAAATATTTATTTTAAACATCGCGACACACTTCTGTGCACACGCCCTGCTTATTTCGCAGGTTCTGTTTTTTGTTCATCAAAAGGGATCGCCATAACATAGTTGACGATGTCCCAAATTTGCTCATCGCTCAGGCCTTTGCCGCCATACACAGGCATCGGCGTGCCTTTGATCCCACAGTAGATACGACGGAATACATCGATAGGCCGTCGTCCTCCGCGGTAGATATTTCTGGTCAAATCTCGTGGCTTCAATGGGTTACTCCAACTGTCGTACAAACCAGGCAGATCGTATTCGCTGCCATCCGGTTTTTTCTGAAGTTGCCGTGTCTGGAAGCCATCCCCTTTGCCTGCATCGCCATGACACGAGGCACATTGAGCCGTATTGCCCAGATACAACAGGCGACCATTTTCAAGGGACGTTTTCGTTGGATCCGCAGCTGAAGGGCCATCGGGATCCGTTCTGGCAATTGAAGGAGATTGAAGGACGCCTTCGCCTACCGATTCGTCCCAGGCATCAGCCAAATCGAGCATGCCAAACAAATCAATTTCCAGATAATCGCTTTCCAGGAACTCAGCTAATTCTTCCCGGATCTCATTCATGATTTCCAATCTCTTATCAGCATCTTCAACGTCTTCGAGTTCATCTTCGAGGACCGTCTGTGCGAAATCGATTCCCACTTCGATATCGATCACTCGTTCGGTCACACCTCGTAATGCCAGATACTTGACGTACTCAACAAGCAAATCGACCTCTTCATCAGGAAGCATTTTAAACGAAGCCATGTACGTGCCTGGAATGCCTTCGATGACCAAATGCTTCAGGTCAGCTGTTGAAACTTTGTTTTGTGGACCGGTCGACGTAAACTTGAAAACCCCGCGGCGATAATCTCGCGGCCTGGGCGTCATGTAAATTGCAGTCGGACCATTCCCATCACCAGAAACTCCATGACAATGCAGGCAGTGTTTCGAGTACAAAGCAGACCCTTGCTGCAATTTATAATTAGGGTTGATGACAATTTGCAGTCCCGATTCAATCAGTTCTATTTCAGGAAGCGGTTTGTCAAATTTCAGTAGGCCATTCTCAGAATCATAACTGACGACCTTCAGCCCGGAGAGTGCATCGAATGGACTAGGCAGCTTTACTTCAAGTGCATCGGCTGCAATATCAAACGCGTCTTCGGGATCGAATAAAAATTCAATCAGTTGACCAGCTGTTATTTGCGTCTGCTCGTTTTCATCCGCAGGCGTCTCTAATTTGATTCGAAGTTGCATCCGATCTTTTGTAGAGACCTCTTCAACTTCTGCAACAATCCCCCCACGGTCTACGGGAAAGTAGCCTGGGATTTGAGGATCTGCTGGTGTGCCAAATGTAGATTGCAGACTGGCTTTAACCGCCAGGCTGGCTTCGGGGAGCAGCTTGTCAGTGGCTTCGTCATAGACAAATCGACTTTCCACTTTCGCACAGCCCGCACAAAAGCTAGCACAAACCAAGCAAAGTGGCAGTGCTGCCCAGACTCTAAACTCTTTAATCGAATGGTACACAGACGAAATTCCTGAAGCCGCAATTTGAGGCTTAACTATTGAAGTGAGTTATTAATATTGATGGAAACCTCTATCGTATTAATTCCATTGGAACACAGGCAGAACTTGCCCTAAAGGGAGGCAAGATGTCTACCCTGTGCCGGGCAATGTTCTTTGAATTAAATAGAAGGTTTTCTTTTGAAATACAACCAGCAGGTCCATTGTCCTGCCTGCCACCCCGATATCAACCCGTAACGGCGAATCTGTTGAGTACTGCGACAAATTACCGCACGATCTTCTCTATTGTCCCTACTTACCGATACAAAACTTACTGAACACTCGGTCCAATAAGTCGTCCGTGTAGACCAGCCCCAGAACGAGACCCAATTCGTGCAGCATGCATCGGAGTTCTTCAGCAATCAGTTCCTCCCCCGAGCAAGCTTGCAGCAAATCAAAAGAACTCTGCAAATGCGACCTGGCCCGCAACAGGGAATCTTTGCATCGAGACGCCGTTGAGCCGAGGATTTCGTATTGATTATCCGACAAATTCAACCGGGAAAGCACAGCTTTGCGGAAACCTTGAAGTCCTTCTCCAGAGTCTGCGCTCACTCCTTTGCACAGTAGAAAATCGCTCTGAGGTTGAGTGCTCTCTTGGAGCAGATCGATTTTGGTCTCCAGCAAAACAGCTGGCAAGCCCTGGTCAAGCAACTGCTGGAAGTTCTGCCTGTCTTGCGTTATTTCAGAATCTGTCAAATCGGTTGGCGAGCACCAGATGATTAAGTCGGCGTTGTCGTATTCTTCCTTCCGGAAACTTTGAGCAGATTGCTCGATCTCCCGGGAGTCAGTTTGTTCCCAGCCCGCGGTATCGTGAAAGGCGATCTCTGTGCCTTCCCAATTGACGCAACCAATGAGATAGTCAGTTGTTGTGCCTTCGATTTCAGAAACAATCGCATCGCCTGAAGTCAGTGCATTAAAAAGCGTACTTTTCCCGGCATTGGGCAGCCCCGCCAATACAATACGCCTTTGCGTGGTGTTAATCATGCGTTCTCGGGCAGCTGCGCAAAGTCGATCCAGTTCAGCCAGCAGTTCTTGCACCCGCCCCTGAAATTCTAATCGATCAATGAACTCGATATCTTCTTCGACGAAATCAAGACCTGCTTCCAAATCTGCAAGATCGTCGAGAAGTTGATCTCGCATTTTTCGCATTAAAGGCGAGATTCCTCCTGCTAACTGTGTTAATGCTTGATCCAGGTCAGTATCTGAACGAGCATCAATCACGCCGAGCACGGCTTCTGCTTGAACCAGCGTGATGCGACCCGAGAGAAAACTTCGTAGCGTGAATTCCCCGGGTTGAGCAGGCCGGGCACCAAGCTGGTAGAGCTGTTCGAGAATCGCTTCGAGTAACGGAGCAGAACTCAACGTATGAATTTCCGCAGCAGGTTGCCCTGTATAACTTCGCGATGTTGGCCAAACGAGAATCTGCATCGGTAGTAAAGATCGAGATTTTCCGATCGGATAATCAATTTCGATCTGCCTGGCAGAAACCGCATCAATTTCGGGCGGAGATCCCAAGACAGATAAAAACGAATGGAGCAGGCTTAATGTCTCAACACCACTGATTCGAATAATGCCTCGCGCAGCAGGCCCGGTCGCCGAGGCTAACGCGGCGATCATTTCATCAGGGGAATTTGCACTAGATATTTGCATGTTCTGTTCTACAATCAGCTCATACGCATTCGCGTATTTGTTCGCGCGTTAGATATTTCCTAACCCGTTGTCACCACAAGACCACGATCGATCACGCAACGCATATTTTTATTGAGTTTGGAATTACATATTCCGACTTGTCATATCCTCATGTATTGGCATGGTGCATTTCCATCAGGGAGCGTATGCTTTCAGGCAGAGATTAACTGGCTAGTAATTATCCACTATTGAATGAAGGTGCTCAGCGTGTACAAAAATCAAATTGCAGAAAGATTGAAGTCTATTGCATTCGCGGTTTCAGCAAGTCTGATTTTATCCTTGCAGGGCAACCTCATTGCGGATGAAAAACCAGAAGCAGCAAAGCCCAAGATACCCTGGACGCAACTCATGGAGATGAATGCTGACGGAACCGGCTTGAAGCTATTGTTTAAGTCCGAAAAATTCACGGGGATGGGGTCGCCAGCTTTTTCAAATGATGGCAAACGGATTGCAATGGATGCTTGGCAATCCCATCTCGGCGAAACTTTTAACAATGCACATATCATTTCTATTAATGCAGAAGATGGAACGGATCTGTTTGATGCGGGCGCTGGATTGATGCCCAGTTGGTCTAAAGATGGGAAACAATTTGCATTCTCCAAAGGTGGCGTTTGGAGAATGGATGTCGATGGCGAGAATCGAGAACAAATTGATGCACGCGGCTGGGGAGCGCAGTGGTCTCCCGACGGGACCATGATTGTCTATGCAGAAAGTAGCTTCGGGGCAGCCAACTTAAAAATCTACAATACCAAAGAAGAAACGTTTCGTTATGTTTTTCCGTTCGAGAAAAGCCCTTATAGGCAATACTNCTGGANCTCGTGTTGGTCACCAGATAGCAAGTCGCTGTGCTTTAAAGGAAGATCGAAACAAGGGGCATTTGAACTTGTCACCGTCGAAGTTGATAATGGGTTAGAAAGTTTGAAGGTCCACTACAGCGATTCGAAAGTGGAACCGGATGCCGATGTTTCCTGGCATCCCGATGGCAAGCAGATTCTTTGTCTTNACCTGTCGCNGAAATTCAAATCGCGAAAACTATTCTCGTTCAATCCTTTGACTGACCAGGCCCCTGAAATCATGCCCGGGCAAACATTCAGCGAAATGCCAGGCAATGTCTGCTGGAGCCCTGACGGGAAAAAGTTCATTNTCACAATGATCGTTAAACCGTAACGCATTAATGAATTCTCATCTATCAACAACAGGAGTAGCAACGTGTATAAACAGCTCAGTAGGTCATTACCTGGATTCTTGATAATTGTCATTGCAGTTACGTTTTTATTCTCCCACTCGGCTTCTGTTCATGCGGATGAGAAACCGGAAAATCCAATCAAACTGCATTCGCATTTGATGATCATGANTGCTGACGGAACCGGCTTGAAACTTCTGTTTAAGTCCAACAAATTTAGTTGCCTGGGGTCTCCGGTTTTTTCACACGATGGCAAGAAGATTGCCTTAGATGGTTTAAAATTACACCTGGGCGAATCTTTTGGACANACACGAATTTTGATCCTCAATGCCGATGGAACAGGACTGAAGGATTTGGGCAGTGCTTCGATGCCGAGTTGGTCTGCTGATGATAAACAAATCACCTTTTCCAGTCCCAAGGGCGGCGGCGTTTGGATTATGGATGCAGATGGTAAAAATCAAGAACAGCTAGATGCACGCGGTTGGGGATCGCAGTGGTCTCCGGATGGAACAAAAATTATCTATTCAGAAGGCAGCATTGGGGGAACGAATTTAAAAATCTACAACACCAAAGAGGAAACGTTTCGATATGTCTTCCCCATTGGAAAAAGTCCATATAGCCGCTATCAATGGAATATGTGCTGGTCGCCGGATAGTAAATCAATTTGCGTGAAGGGGATCATATCTCAACACCCCTACGAGCTTGTTGAAAAGAGACTGGAGGGCCCCAAAGGTATTACGTATAAAAAGGTCTACGAAATTGCCACGGTCGATGTTGAAAAGGGACTGGAGAGCGTCAAAGTCCACTACAGCGATGCAACGAAGCAGCCAGGTGATGATTTTTCCTGGCATCCAGACGGCAAACAAATTCTTTGTCTGATTCAAACGCCAGCACCTTCTCGACGAAGAATATTCAAGTTTGATTCCTTTTCAGAAGAAGCTCCCCAGATTAT
Organism: Planctomycetaceae bacterium; assembly: GCA_016765335.1. Lineage (GTDB taxonomy): Bacteria > Planctomycetota > Planctomycetia > Planctomycetales > Planctomycetaceae > Rubinisphaera. The sequence goes on along the minus strand of JAESQE010000142.1, from coordinate 673 downwards.
ACATGGTCAAACATTCGAAGGAGTTCCAAGCAGTATCTGCTGGAGCCCTGACGGGAAAAAGATGATTTTCACAATGGTCATTGTTAACAAGTGATACGCATTCGCATATTTGCTTGCGAGTTGAATTTTCCCTAAGTCCTTGTCAGTACAAGGCCACGAGTGAGAGCTTCTCGCAAGTATTAATTGAGTTTGGTATGAGTATTTCACACAATCAATGATTTGGTTCCGTACGGCGCATAGACATTCTTGTCTGTGTCGTTGCATGCCGTAGTATTCCAACTACCGTTCATTGACAGATTGCTTAGAGATCTTGGAATACGAGTTTTAGAATTTTTTCGCAGCGTAGCTGTAGCCAAGCAGGAACAAGTTAAATAAACCACGGAGACTCAGAGAACACAGAGAAAAACTCAGGTGGTTCTTCATCCCTCGCAAAACGAGGCGGTACGCCTGTTGGGTTTGCTGGCTGAACGAGACTTCTGTTTCTTTCTTGGGTAGGCGAGGCTGCTTTTCTCACCTCGAACGTATTCGTCAATCAAGAAACCGCAAAGTCTGTCACACAGGTGATTGCCTGCTTGCTGCCGCTCTCCAAAACGGTGCGTGCAAAGTCGTAGCCCACGAATCCAGCATCACCAGTGAGCAGCGAGTTCTCTGGTAAGCTCTCATGCATTTCCCG
>JAESQE010000141.1 GCA_016765335.1 Planctomycetaceae bacterium | reverse complement strand
GCGGGCGCACAGCGGTTGGGCCTGATTTACGCGGTGCAGCAAAACGCTTTGCCTTGCGAGATTTAATAATTTCGATTGTCGATCCGCACCGCAATGTTTCCGGTCGCTATCGAGCAACATCTATCTTAACCGAAGATGGAAAAACACACACCGGCATTATCATTTACGAATCCATCGACGGCCTGCTGTTACGTGATAACGCACACCAGACGATTCGTATCGACGCCAAAGAAATCGAAGAACGAAAAGTCCTGAGCACCTCACTGATGCCCGAAAACCTACTCAAAGACTGCACCGACCAGGAAATCGCAGACCTGTATGCCTATTTGAAATCATTGCAGTAATACGCATAGAGATTAGAAAGCACCATGCTCTGATGTCTGGCTTGAAACTTCTACGGCAGTTTGTGGATTCATTCCAACGTTTCGACGACATGCTTGTTGTTGATGCCGCTCCGTTGGATATGATCATCGAACAAGATACCGATGAGTGGGACAGTTGGAGCAACGAGTTATCAACATGGAAACCAATCCCATTTGAAACAAGCCCAGAAGCTTTGCAATCAATTTACACTCGCATCGCGGGGCGGTTTCCCACAATGTACGAGCAGCTCATTCTTTCGTATCGCTGGTTCGAAGTCGATTTGAAGATTATCCGGTTGTTTGCCAATCCTTCTGGGCCAGGACTCACTGGATTAACAGAAGCCATATTCAATGATCGTATTCTCTCGAACGTGTTGCTTCCCGCTGGGTTTGTCCCGTTTGCTAAAGCTGCTGATGACAACTATGACTCGATCTGTTTTGATCTGAATAAATTGACGCAAGGTGATTGCCCGATTATTCAGTTTGAGCATGAAGCCATATTAAGCCACTCAAAAATTGGCAAGCAATGGAAACGCTGGGATTCATTCCGAGATTTAATGACTGAAGTGGTGTTTTTAGAAGCAGAATAGACAGATCGTAGGCTGGGTTCAGGCACGAACTCAGCTCCTACTTCATGGTGACCTCAAGTGAAATCGAAACCTGAAACGCTGGGTTTCGTAAAGACTCAACCACAGCCTACAAATCAAGACGCTCCTCGTTTTCAATTGCGATATCAGTTCCTCGGGTTGCCTGGTAGGTTTTCATTATGAAAAAACAAAGGACAGCATCGCAAAGAAGAAGAACACCATGATGACACAAAATAATATATTACCAATAATTACCCACGTAGCGACATTTTTCGTCTGTAATATCGTTATTGTAATGATCACCCATAATAGAACAGCACCATTGAAATAGTACATTCTAATGTTCATGAAGTCCGGCAAATGAGAAGGACGTGATACAAGGTATGCTACGGCTAAAATGTATTGAATGACGGTAAGAATCTGGAGGACCGGCACCTTGAAATTATTCACACGACCACCTCGCATTATGTTCTTAATGTAAGCAAAGAGAATGTAGAAAGCGGGGCGCCATGGTACACATCACAACGGGTGGCTGGGGTGCAAGTGGGTCTTTGAATTTGCTCTGGGCTTTGCTTGCAGATTATGGATTGCGTAACGAAAATTGTTCTGGCCCCAGGTGATGGATACTTCTGGGGCCAAGACGATTACCTCGGAGATATCAGTCAATTTTGCATGGGCTGGCTGTGGTTTTCTCACAGTTACTTTTGCGCCCCAGCCACCCTTTAATCGTTGGCGTGTCGATCAATTGCAGTGATGTTACCTGCAATGTCGATTCCTCGGGTCGCTACGCAACACAGACAACCCTGAACGGGATTGTCTGTGCTACCCCAAAATTCACCCTAACTCCTCCCTTGGTAAGGGGGAGATCCAATTCCTCAAGAGCTTCTCGATTGATTCAATCTAGTGCTTTGAGGGGGAAGATGTCTGAGGGGATGTGTTCTTTTTCCATCAGTTTGGCGAGGCGTGCGACGATTTTCGGGTGCTGATCTGCGACATTATTCTTCTCGCTGATATCTTCTGCAATGTTGTAGAGTTCGGTGACGATCTTGCCTTTTCTTAAGTTCTGCCGAACGGCTTTCCAGTCGCCAACGCGAATTGTCTGCTGGCCCCCATAACCGGTAAATTCTCGATAGAGATAAGGACGAGGCTGTTGCGTTTTCCCAAGCAGTGCAGGTGCGATACTTATTCCGTCAAGGTTTTCAGGGATTGCATCAGAAGCACCAATCAGACTGAGTAGCGTAGGCGACCAGTCTTCAAAACCGCTGATTGTATCGCTGGTGGTTCCTTGGGAAATATGACCGGGCCAACGCACAATCGTGGGGACTCGTACTCCACCTTCGTAAAGAGATCCCTTAAGGCCACGCAGTTCGCCGACACTGCTGAAGAAATCGTAGTCGACTTCTTCTTTGAGATGTGTGGTGCCATTGTCGGAGCTGAAAACAACGATCGTGTTATCTGCCAAATCCAAATCGTCCAGCAGCGTCAGAATGTTGCCAATATAGCGATCCATACGAGAGATCATTGCTGCGTAAGCTGCCCGAGGCGTGAAGTGTGGCGTGTAGCCATAGCCTTTGCTGCGAGTGAATGGCGGGTCGTTCCAGTTTAACTTCAAGTACGGTTTGAGTTCTTCATCGGGCACATGCAAGGCAACGTGCGGGATGACTGTTGGGTAATACAGGAAGAACGGTTGGTCTTTGTTTTTCTTGATGAATTCAAGAGCCTGTTCGTTAATGCGATCAGGAGCGTAATCCTGCCCTTTGAATTGATTGTAACTTTTAGGATCTGAGCTGTCTGCTCCTTTTTCAAGTCCGGCATGCCCAGGCACTGGCGGGTTATTATTGAGTTGGAATTGCTGTTCGTCGCTCCAAAGATAAGAAGGATAGTAGCTATGAGCATGGCCCTGACAGTTGTATCCAAAGAAACGATTGAAGCCCTGGTTCAGAGGACGACCAGTCGAATCCGGACCGCCCATCCCCCATTTGCCAAACGCACCGGTGACGTAACCTTGCTGTTGCATCAATTCGCCAATCGTCACGTCACTATCTGGAATCGGATATTGACCTTCGGGAGGTGTCGATTTATTGCTTCGCACAACGGCGTGGCCAGGATGTTTGCCGGTCATCAGTACGCAACGCGAAGGAGCGCAAACCGCATTGCCAGAATAGTGCTGGGTTAATCGGATGCCTTGCTGAGCCAGCTTATCCAAATGGGGCGTGCGGATCAGTTTTTGACCAAAGCTACCGAGTTCGCGGTACCCCAAATCATCAGCAATAATAAGCACAACGTTCGGCTTGGCAGCTTCGACCTTGGCGTTTGAGACAACCAAAGCCGAGGTGAGTAGTAACAAGCCAATTGAAAAACAACGAGATAAAGTCATTGGTTTTAATTCCTGTGTTGCGATGAGCTTAATTATTGCTCGATGGGAATATTGAATGCATATAATCGTCATGCCAATTTAATGGGCATGACCGTGATCAATTTCTTCTTGTGTGGCTTCTCGGATGCTGACGATTTCGACGTCAAAATTCAGAGTCACTCCAGCGAGTGGGTGGTTGGCGTCGATGGTGATGTCGTCGCCTTCAACTTTCATAATTTCGATGCTTTGCATGGAACCATCGGGGCCTTGGGCTTCGAATGTCATGCCGACTTCAATTTCATCGATCCCGTCAAATTCTGACCGTGCTACAACCTGAACCATTTCGTCTAGAACTTCGCCGTAACCTTCAGCAGGTTCCACAGTGACCTGCAAAGTGTCTCCTTCGGCTTTGCCATTGAGTGGCTTTTCCAGGCCAGCAATGATGTTCCCCTTCCCATGTAAGTAGATCAGCGGGTCGGAGCCTTCGGAGCTGTCAATTTCGTTTCCGTCGTTGTCGGTTAGCTTGTAATGCATGCTGACAATCAGGTTTTCTCCAATGACTAAAGACATGGTCTCTCCTTCACTCATACTTGTAAATAATAGTTTTGTCGGTTTGTTACACCTGATATTAGGTATTCGTGAGGATAGCCAAGCAGATGCAACGCCTGCTCTCCTCATTGATGAACCTACAGTTGATCGTGCTGTTGTTCAAGGGAACCTCAAGTCTTTGGCCTCTTTTTAGTCCCACTTGTCTGAGGCTGTTGGTTTGCCATGCTTGAGCTGCGTGGTATAGTGAAGAAGTTCAATTGCAGGTCCGTTATCATTTCGTATGGGGTCAGTTTCGTGTCTGAAGAAGTCAATCAGTCTGCTCGTTCGTTGCAGGATCAGATTATGGATCAGGTCGATGACTTGATTTGTGAGTCTGAAAAGTCAAATAACCCACTGGAACTCGATCCGGCTCGTGGAAAACTGTTCGAATTGTTCGTAACGGCTCATGGGGCAGGTTTTCTCAATGAGGATTCCGCAATTGATTTGAGTGCAGATGGTCTCTGTAAGAAATTAGCCAGCCGTTGGGGATTGGATGAGGCTGCTCAGGCATCAGTAGCTTCTCAGGAGAATTTGAATGCTGAGCATCTTTCGAAAATGAGATTGCTTTGGTCGGTGATGAGAATGTGGATGGAGTGGACCTACGCCTGGAGCCGTTGGGAAGAATTTCAGGCAAGTGCAAATGCGAATTAAGCCCCTGGCCCTCCCATTNCACCTGAATCTCCAGTGGTGTGTCAATCCGTCACGGGCTATCCGTGCAGGATAATTTCGGGCAAGAGTGCTGCTGAGGANCGCTAATATAAGTGATTCCCTGAATTGCAAAAGAATCAGAAGTAATCAGGATTCACATTGGCTCGCCAAATTGCTATAAGCGGGAAAAATATACACATGCGATATGTCAAAATCCGATTTTAAAAGTGACTGTTCGCAGATATGTACGTTGAAAAGTGCAAGACTTTTTAGGGTCATTCTCAAATACAAGCCTGGTATGAAACCAGTCTTTCAGATTAACGCGGAGTGCTGCTGAGNGATGATTACCATTAAAAAAGGGTTGAATATCCCAATTTCCGGCGAACCGGAGCAGGTGATTCACGCGGGACCAGAAGTTTCTCGAGTCGCTTTGATTGGACCAGATTACGTTGGTATGAAACCAACAATGTTGGTTCAGCCGGGTGATCGTGTGAAGCTGGGGCAACCTGTGTTTACAGACAAGAAGAATCCCGGCGTTCAGTTCACCTCTCCCGGTTGCGGGACAGTTGTTGAATTGAATCGTGGTGCCCGGCGTGCTTTTCAGTCGCTGNTTATCGAACTGGATGGCGAAGAAGAGGAAACGTTTCGTTCTTACGAAAATGCTGACCTGTCTGCTTTAAGTCGTGAAGAAGTTCAGCAGAATCTTGTGAATTCCGGCTTATGGACAGCTTTGCGGACTCGACCATTTGATAAAGTTCCTGCAATTGATTCGGTGCCTCATTCGATTTTTGTTACCGCGATTGATACCGAGCCGCTTTGTGCAGATGTCAGCTTGGTAATTGCAGCTGATGAAGCCTCGTTTGTGCATGGTTTGCAAGTGATTCGCCATTTGGNTGACGGAAAATTGTTTCTGTGTCAGCAGCCTGGAGTGAAAATCCCCGGAGCTTCGCTCGATTTTGTACTGGCTGAAGAATTTGCAGGGCCTCANCCGGCTGGTTTGCCTGGAACTCACGTGCATCATCTTGATCCAGTGAGTGCAGATAAGACAGTCTGGCATATTAATTATCAGGACGTGATCGCAGTCGGAAGACTATTTGATACCGGTCGGCTGTCTGTGGAGCGAATCATTTCGCTGGCAGGCCCCGTGGTGAACGAGCCACGGCTTGTTCGGACCCGTGTCGGTGCTTCGATTGGCGATATTGTTAACGAACAGCTTTGTGAAGTTGATCGCCGAGTGATATCGGGATCTGTGATTTCGGGGCGNACAGCTACTGGGCCGTTTGCATATTTGGGGCGATATCACAATCAAGTCAGTGCGCTGGCTGAGGGGCGGGAGAGAGAATTTATGGGCTGGCAGATGCCTGGTCTGAATAAGTTTTCTGTCAAGCGGGCCTTTGCTTCTGCAATCTTTCCGCTGATAGATCCCGGCAAACGATTCAATATGACAACCGATACTGGCGGGAGCAAACGGGCGATGGTTCCTATTGGCTCCTTTGAACAAGTGATGCCGTTGGATATTCTGCCTACGTTTTTGCTGCGGGCATTATTAACAACTGATACTGATCAAGCTCAGGCACTAGGGTGTCTGGAGTTAAGTGAAGAAGATTTGGCACTATGTACTTACGTATGTCCTGGAAAGTCCGAGTACGGACCACTACTGCGTAACTGCCTGGATATTATAGAACACGAGGGTTAGTTTCGTTGCAAATTGTTTGTTTGCTGCGGATTCTTAATTCTGGAAATGTGCCTTACCAAGTAAGCACATCTGGTGGTCCAAGGGATTCCTGAGATATGAAACCGTTGAGGAAACTTCTCGATAAGCTGCATCCTTTGTTTACAAAGGGTGGAAGCCTGGAGCGGTATTACCCTCTTTACGAGGCGGGTGATACTTTTCTGTTTACACCTGGCGAGGTGAGCCAAGGGGCTTCACACGTTCGGGATTCGCTCGATCTGAAGCGGATGATGATTACGGTCGTCGCCGCGTTGGGTCCGTGTATTCTGATGGCCATTTGGAATACCGGTTATCAGGCAAATCTTGCTTNGGAGCAGCTAGGCTCTGAAGAAGCGATTGGATGGCGGATTTCTGTGCTTTCGATGCTCGGACTGCTAGCCGATCCTGCAAATCAACTTTCAAACATTGTGCATGGTGCCCTGTATTTTGTCCCTCTGTTTTTGGTGACAAACATCGCCGGTGGCCTTTGCGAAGTTATTTTCAGTTGTATTCGTAAACACGAAATCAACGAAGGCTTTCTGGTTTCGGGAATGTTGTTCCCGTTGATTTTGCCTGCAACAATGCCCTGGTGGCAAGCTGCACTGGGGATTGCCTTTGGTGTAGTGGTTGCTAAAGAAGTCTTCGGCGGAACAGGGAAAAACTTCCTGAACGTTGCATTGACTGGTCGTGCTTTCTTGTACTTTGCTTACCCGGCACAGATTACTGGAGATACAATTTGGCGATCTATTGATGGCGTGACTGGCGCGACTCCACTTGGTGCACTAGGTTCGCTTCCTGCTCAACAGGCTTCTGTTGGGATGGATGCAGTCACTAATACGATTGCAAATGGTGGCTTGGGAATTGATTGGTTGACTGCATTTATCGGTATTCATCCCGGTTCGATGGGAGAAACCTCAGCACTGGCTTGTTTGTTCGGAGCTGTTGTTTTGATCGGAGCTGGAATTGGTTCCTGGAAAATCATGGCTGGTGTTGTCTTAGGTGCTTTGGGTTCATCCTCAATTCTTTATCTGATTGGCAGTGACACAAACGCTGTGTTCGCGATGCCTCCTTGCTGGCACCTGGTTGTTGGTGGGTTTGCATTCGGAACTGTCTTCATGGCGACCGATCCCGTGACTGGTGCCTTTACCGATGGCGGCAAATGGGTGTACGGCATCCTGATTGGCTTTATGACAATTCTGGTACGTGTCATCAATCCCGCATTCCCTGAAGGAATAATGCTTGCCATTCTGTTCGGCAACGTGTTCGCACCGTTGATTGACTACTTCTTTGTTCAAGCAAATATCAAGCGAAGGTTAGCACGCTCCAATGTCTGATCGTGACTCATTAAAAAATACGTTTCTGGTGGCCTTTGTGCTCTGTTTGGTCTGCTCTCTGATTGTATCAGGGGCCGCAATCGGATTGCGTCCAATCAAAGAACGCAACGAACGTATCTCCTTTCAACGAGAAGTTCTCTCCGTTGCAGGGCTATACGAAAAGGGAAAGAATACGGCTGATGATATTCCCGAGTTGTTTAAGCAGATCAAAACCGCAATGATTGATCTGGAAACCGGGGAAATTACAGACGCTGTTTCTGATCCCGACAGCTTCAAGCTTAAAGATGTTTCCAAAAAGCCAGAATTAACGATTAAAATTCCTGCTGATCAAGATATCGCGGGCATCAAACGTAGAGAAAAATACACAAAGATTTACCTCCTCACCAAAGAAGATGGTCAGATCGATCAGTTGATTCTTACTGTGCGAGGAAAAGGTTTGTGGTCAACCATGTGGGGATTACTTTCCCTGGACGGTGACCTGAAAACTGTCCGTGGACTGACATTCTACGAGCATGGCGAAACTCCAGGCCTGGGCGGTGAAATCGTTAATCCGAAATGGAAGGCAAAATGGAGTAATCCAGAATGTCCGAAAATTCTGTTTGACGAACAAGGCGAAATTAAAATTGCTTTTTATAAGGGAGTCGTCTCCTGTGACATGCCCGATTCTCAGCACAAATTTGATGGACTCGCTGGTGCAACAATCACTACGCGAGGCGTTCAAGATATGTTTAAGTTCTGGCTTGGCGAACAAGGCTACGGGCCACTTCTTCAGAAGATTAAAGAGGGTCAGTTTCCTGTTACCGAACTGAGTAATAAGTAAAATAAGTTGTAATAAGTAAATAAGTTTTGGTTTTCATCATCATGGCTGGGGCAAAGCCCGGCAGGATTGAAATGAGAACCTGGCAAGCTGGCAAGTTTTAGCTTACTACTACTGTGATCGTATTCAATTAAAGAGAATTTTATGTCTCAGTCAAAAACAAAAGAAGTGCTGTTAAGTCCGATCTTTTCCAATAACCCGATTGCATTGCAGGTGTTAGGAATTTGCTCGGCACTTGCTGTTACCGGGAAAATGGAAACCACGATCACAATGTGTATCGCGGTGACTCTCGTTGTTGCTTTTTCTAACGCAATTGTCGCAGCGATTCGTGAACTGATCCCGAACAGTATTCGAATTATTGTCCAGATGACGATTATCGCCTCGCTGGTAATTGTTGTTGATCAACTTCTTAAAGCTTTTATGCCTGAACTTGCCAAAACACTTTCTGTGTTCGTGGGATTGATTATCACCAACTGTATTGTCATGGGACGAGCAGAAGCCTTCGCGATGAAGAATGACTGGTGGACCAGTTTTCTGGATGGAGTTGGTAACGGCCTGGGATACAGCGTATTACTCATTGCAGTTGGCATCATTCGTGAATTGACCGGGTCCGGACAGTTATTCGGAATTCCTGTTCTGCCATTAGCCACAGATGGTGGCTGGTATGTGCCGAACGGGTTGATGTTGTTGCCTCCCAGTGCGTTCTTCTTAATTGGAGTGTTTATCTGGATATTGCGATCCTTTGATCCCAGCCAGGTTGAGCATGACGCGTAGGCGGTTCAGAGTTTAATTTTTTCATTAGTTTGTAGATTTAGAGATTCTTCGAGAAGAGTTCATTATGGAACATTATCTCAGTTTGTTTTTGGCGTCGGTTTTCATTGAGAACCTGGCATTAGCTTTCTTCCTGGGCATGTGCACCTTCTTGGCGATTTCCAAGAATGTGAAAACAGCCATCGGGTTGGGGATTGCGGTCGTTGTCATTCAGGGCATTACAGTGCCCGCCAACAACCTGATCTATACCTACCTTTTGAAGAAAGACGCATTGGCTATTATTGGACTCGGCGGTGTCGATCTCGAATTT
>JAESQE010000140.1 GCA_016765335.1 Planctomycetaceae bacterium | reverse complement strand
TCGTAAGGGGGAGAACCAATGGTTAGAGGTTCCTTTAAGTTCATAAAGTCGCTTCGGGTGAAAACTCTTGCCCAAGGCCGCAACGTCTATCCAATTTGTCAACAATCAGAATAGTCATCGCCACCGGAATAAATCCCCTATTCTTCCTAACGGGAATAATCAACATCAAAATCAGCATCAGTACAATGATAACCGTCACAATCAGCTGATGATACCGGCTTGAGAGTCGATTTCAAAGAGGAGGGGATTCGTCTAGTTAGAATTGGCAGAGGCAAGGAATACAGCGATGCGACATCTTATTAGTACATTTTTCCTGATTGGTCTACTTACCCTTATCAGTGGCTGCCAAAGTGGCCCGTGGTCAGCTCGCTATAACGATCGCATTGATGATATTTCAGACCACAAACTTGCCATTGAGGGAATTTACGAACCTGGTCTGGACGTAAGTCGAGCGGGCATGCCGGACTGGAGACGGTATGGTCGGAATCATAAATGGCGAGATTGCAAGTGTCGAATGTGTCAATCTCGTTCTCATTCGGTTGAGTACCCAGCTTTCTATACGCTGAGGTACTATGCAGAGAAAGATAAAATGCTGGAGCATTCTCCAGTCACATCAGTAGACTACCATGAGACAGAAGAAATTGAACTGGCGCCTCTTCCGCTGCCCAAACCTGCACTCGATTCGACAAAGAAAACACCAGCAGAAGCCAAGCTTGCTCCCCCTGCCAATTAAAGGAACCTCTATTAGGGGCACAGACATTCCTGTCTGTTGCGTTTGAGCAGGCCTCAATGCAAGGCAGACAAGAATGTCTACTCTCCGCCAGGCAATCTCTTTTTGAATAAATAGAGGATCTCATAAGAGTTTTCTATCAAGGCAATAAAAAGGGAACTCCGTATTTCTTTGCGACTTCATGGCTTTGTATGAGAGTTGCTGGATAATATCGAGCTAAAACAGCTACGAAACAGGGAACACGTCGAGCGAAGTGACCGTTACTCTGTTCGTGGGCTGGCTGAATAGATAAACTCTATACAATACAGTGGCTGTACCTGTATAATTTGTCATTGGATTTGAGTTGCTTTATTATCTTGGAGTGTGAAACGTGGAGCTGGATTCCCTGTTATCGATCACGAGTGGCTGGCTCGATGGGACTGGTCCGGAAAGTGATGTTGTCATTTCCAGCAGAATCCGTCTGGCTCGCAACCTCGCTCAATTTCCGTTTCTTTCGCGAGCTGATGATTTCGAACGAACTGAAATCGAACACGTTGTTCGTGATACCGTTTTGAAACATCTGGGGGCCAGCAATCCAGAAAAAACAGATGCCGTGTCCGAAGATCAAAGTGAGCAGCCTGAACAGGACAAATCAGCTCCAGACAAAACAGAGACCACGACAAAAAGATATGACGATCTTCAGTATGTCGATGTGAAGGAGCTTTCAGAAATTGATCGCCAGTTCCTGATGGAAAGGCAGTTGATCTCTCGGGAACTCTCTGAGGCCAAAGGGGCGCGAGGTGTTCTGATCGCAGATCGTCAGCAGACCAGCTTGATGGTCAATGAAGAAGATCACATTCGATTGCAAGTGCTACGAAACGGTTTTAATCTCGATAGTTGCTGGGCAGAAATTAACCGCTTGGATGATGTCATCGAAAACGATGTCTCTTACGCATTTCACGAACAATTCGGCTATCTCACTGCCTGTCCAACCAATGTCGGGACAGGTATCCGGGTTAGCGTGATGCTGCATTTGCCTGCATTGGTGCAAACGCGAGAAATCAAAAAAGTATTTCAATCGATGCAAAAAATGAACCTGGCAGTGCGAGGACTATATGGCGAAGGTTCACAGGCGATGGGGGATTATTACCAGATCTCTAATCAGATCACACTCGGCAAAAGTGAAGCTGAAGTGATCGATATGATTAAGGATGTCATTCCGAATGTCATTGCTTATGAACGCCGAGTTCGGGCTAAACTGATGGAAGAAAATCAACAGGGACTTCACGATCAGGCTTCGCGTGCTTATGGCATTTTGCGTAGTGCTCAAACAATTAGTTCCGAAGAGACGTTGCATCTGCTTTCCAGTTTGCGGATGGGGGCCAACCTGGGCCTGATCGTGACGCCTCAGGTTGCACTGGCCAACGAAATATTAATCTACACACAACCTGCACACCTGCAAAAAAAACACGACAAAGAGTTAAACTCTCAAGAGCGAAATGTCGTGCGGGCAAGCTATCTTCGCGAACGATTAGCCGATACAGAAGCTGATTGATTTTTCGCAGATGCGAATGCGTATAAATGATAGTTTCTATCGAACGATGAAACGGCATGAACTGCCTCGGGTGCCTGCGGCACTCACACGACTCTGCACGAGATCGTATGAGCTACCCGGTTCGACGGAAGAATGAAAACCGAACTAGTTGCAGGTTTCTCATGCCCGACTACTTCACTTCTTCAATAGTTTCCGGTTTCGTAGGTTCTTTCTTTTCAGCTTCTTTGGAAGGAACAGGAGTCGGCTTGGTCGTCGGCTCTTCTTTGACAGCCTTGTCCTCTTCCTTTTTCGGTGTTTCTGGAATCGTTGTTTCAGTAACTGGAGCAGTTGGCTGCTCTTTCTTTTCGGCCTTAACTGTCACTTTGTCGGCAGGATCAAGCAGTGTGGCTTTGATGATGTAATCTAAGTTAGGAAAATTTTTATTCAGATAGGCATTGCCCTGGTTTTGGATGGTCTCCTGGTCTGGTCGCTCGCCGTACTCTGCGTTAATTGCATCAACGATATCCATACCACGAATGACTTTTGCAAATGGTGAAAACCCCTGCGTATTTAAGGATGCGGTATTGTCAGCGTAGTTAATAAACAATTGCGTGGTACGGGAATTGGGGGCACCTGATTTCGCATAGGAAATTGTACCTCGAACATTATTCTGTCTTGGTGATTCATCTTGAAGTCCATTATTGACCCATTTTTTCTGAATTTTGGGGTCACCTTGAAGTCCCCATTGAACCATAAAGCCTGGTACATTTCGGAAGAAGCGGCAGTCGTCATAAAATCCAGTGGAGACCAATTCTTTGAATCGAGCTGCTGCCAGCGGTGCCCAGGCGGGATGAACTTCAATGATGATCTCTCCGTTACTTAGTTCAAACTTTACCTGATAGGTTTCACCTGATTCAATATTCAAGAGGCCATCGGCTCCAGGCTTGGCTTCGGTTAAGCTCACCGGCGAATCAGCTTGGTGTTCGGCTGGCTTAGATCGAATACAGCCTGCAATCATCAAAACTGAAAACAGCAAAGCGAAAACCGATAAATGTGACGACAAACGAATTGAACTCATCTTCAAACCTCATCCTGAATAATTAATAGAACCGAACTAGAAAGTTCTGGACAGAAAAACCCTGGTGATTGAAACATCAATACACGGCATCTTCGATATTATACCCTCTTGGCATCAATGGGAAAAGGAATAGACAGAACAAGCAATAAAAGAGCACTAATATGGTGTCTCTCATTTGAATTAATCGAGGTTCCCTTAATGCATGCCCCGCATGCGATGAACTACTGGCTTAATCAGTAATCCTCTTCGGTTAAAGATCTCAACACGGATTGTTGCCATTGATGCAAATTGTCTCCCAGTTGCTTAGCAATTTGGGGGCGTGATTCGAACAAGTTCTTTTTTTCTGCTGGATCGTTTCGCAAGTCAAACAATTCACGTCGTTCGTTTTTTCCACCGGGATGAATCACCAGCTTGAATTGATTATCTACAATTGCTCGGGAGCCAGAATAATCCTTTGCGGATATTTCCAGATGGTGAAAGTTTTTGAAGTTGCGGGTCGGGATTCCTCGACTAAGCTTAACCAACGGAGTGGTCCCTTTTTGTAATTCGGGATCGATGTAATTCTTTAGATTGCTTTGAGTTTCACGTTTGAAATCGTAGTTCCAGAAACAAATGGGTGTGGAGCGATTTTTCATTACCCCATCGAACAACGGGATCAAATCGATGCCGTCCAAAGTGCGTTTTGGAAGAGGAATTCCTGCGACCGAACAAATAGTCGGTAGCATGTCGCTGGTAACAGTATTGATGTTACTCGTTTGTGGTTCTGTTTGATTGGCTCATGCTGGATCTGTCTGGTAAAGAGTCTATATTGTGTTCTCATCATTGTGATAAGGGAACCTCTATTAATTGAATCCCAGAGGTTCTCGAATACAGTTTGGTTATAAAACACAGTTCAACCCCCCCCCTCTCACTCCCCCCCACCGTAAGGGGGAGAACCAAATCTGAAAGGTTCTTTCAAGAAAGTTGATTAACTATTTCTTCTTGAGGTGCTTGTCGAAGAATTTGATTCGTGCATTCTCAATTTCAGCTTTCACCTCATCAGATGCTCCACGGAATCCATGATCTGCACCTTGGATCGACATCAGTTTGGCTTCAACAGCTGAGGCTTGCAAACGGTCAATTAACCAGACAGCCTGTTCATGGGCAACGTAGCTATCTTTGGTTCCATGAATGCACAATGTTGGTGATGCATTGGGGGTGACCCAGTACAGCGGGCTGGCTTCGATGTGACGGCGGCGTTGTTGCTGAAGGTTTCCTCCCAGGAACAAGGGCAGCACCTCAGCTGCATCCACGCTGGCATCATACGACTTCGTGAAATCACTCGGTCCGAAATAGTTAACAACGCACTTTACACCACTGGAGTAGTCAGCGTTCCCACCATCGCCTTCGAATTCCTTGACACCGCTTGTCACAGCCAGAAATTGAGCCAGATGACCGCCGGCTGAACCGCCGGTTGTTCCTATTCGAGTCGGATCAATATTATATTTATCTGCATTGGCTCGCATCCAGCGAACGGCTGCTNTGACATCATGAACCGCTGCGGGGAATTGATATTTGGGAGACAGCCGATAAGAAGCCGTCACCGCAACGTAGCCTTGTTCTGCCAACGTCAGGCACAGTTTATTGAAACCTTCTCGGGAACCTGCACGAAACCCGCCGCCGTGAATGCACAAGACTGCTGGGAATGGTCCTTGTCCGGTTTTCGGCCGGGCAATATTAACTTGCAAATGTTGACCATCAGGATTCGAGTACTCTATATTCCGTTCAAAAAGGACATCATCTGGAATGCCCAGTTGAGCAGAAACGGTTTGCACCGGAATGATGAACATCGACACGACAACTGTCGCCAGTAAAGTTGTCAATTGAGGGAATCGCATATTTATTAAGTTTCTATGTTGAACGATAACACGTTGAGGTATCAGTTTAGGGAACCTCTATGAATTCAAATGGAGCACAGGCATTCCTGTCTGTTTCGTTTGAGCCTGCCTTAATTAAAGGCAGGCAAGAGTGTCTACCCTCCGCTCACAATGTCTTTTGAATTCATAGAGATTCCCTTTATTTTGCTTGTTCCGGCAGGCTGTCAACCAACGCAATAACAGCCCAGGTTGCGCCCCAAAAGACTGCTGTTTTTTCGACGCGGTCTTTTTTGATCTCCTTTGTCCCCAGTACCGACCAGGAACCATCTTCGAGTTGAGTGCTGACAAGAAATGCTTGAGCTCGTTGGACCTGACTACTTTGCTTGTCCTGACCTGCTTGAAGCAATGCATACAATGCTAATCCGGTTCCTAATGCATCGCTGTTTTCTCCCACGATCCAACCCCAACCGCCATCGGCTGCTTGTTGCTTATTGAGATCTTTATTCATCTGATCTCGTGTCTTGTTATCTTTTGTTTCGACTGCGACTAACAATTTCATAACATACCATTCGGTGCTTTTACCGGGAGGACTTTTTTTGATGTGCGTCATCGCTTGTTCGATAATTTTACCGTTTTCTGCATTTGCCCCTTCAGCAAGCAACGCCAGTGTCAGCCACATGGTTGAAACGCTTGTCGTTTCTAAGATGTCTCTTTTTTGTCCCGGCAATTGCCCACCTGGTTTCCACGATCCATCAGGGAGTTGGCTGTCTCTAAGAATGGCAGTGAGGTTCTTCCGAGTCTCTGCCCGATTCGTATCGGGGCTGTTGCTTTTGTAGCTCAATAGTATTTGAGCAACCCCTTCTTTGTTTGCCGCACCTGCAATCTTACCGTTCTCGTTGACAGTCAGAGCGCTCTCGTCTACCCAACTGGACCACTCCTCAAGTCGGTCACTGACTTCAAAGCCATTTCTTTTGGCTGCCCCCAGGCTCCAAACCATTGTGCTGCCACGATGACAGGAAACGCACTTTTTCTGTTCGATCCACCAATCACCCTCTTTTTCGATATAAGGAATGCTACGCTGAATGGTTTCGCGAACCTGCTGCGTTGTTGGTTTCTCTACAGGTACTGTGATGGCAGACACAGCTAATAGAATGGTACTGAACGCAAACATGACGACCCCTGTGATAGATTGGTCTAGCAGGATGGATGAACCGGAGGAAACTATTCTGGACCATCATTATACTGAAACTCAGCCATCATTGGCACAAGATTTCATGGAAAAGAATGCCAATCTCGACGATCAGGTGCTGGTCGGTTGTGCGGGTGATTGTGCAGAAGAACAATCACAACCGAATGTAAAATCGTTTGCGGTGCATCCAAAACAAAATCAACCAGAAGAGGAGTAAGACCAAAGCGGATTGATTAATTTGCCCCTGCCAACCTTCAAACCAGGCTGCTGGCAAATGCGTGTGAAACAGTTTGATGCTCCAGCCTTTAATTAAATGGCCCATGCAGTAAATCGTCAACGGATTCAAACCGACAACAATCAGTGGATAGGCCCAGAATCGAAATCGAATCACATCGAGCACTAGATAGAAAACCATCAAAGCTGCAATCACGTAAGCTCCACTGAACAGAGTCCAGGAAGGTGACCAGATTTTTTTAATGATGGGACAATATCCAGATTCACTCAAACCTAAACCCAGCCCCAGGCACACAGCTGCACCGATGGTGAGCCGCAATATTTTTTGCCAGGAACTGGTTTCTTCTTTGTTGAGCAACTCACCACACATCACACCGAATAACATAGTGACAAAAGCCGGGATGAAATTGAAAGTTGTGTAGCCGCCGCCGTTCCCTTCGAACGGTACGCTACGGGGCAGCAGGTTCAGAAACCAGACATCTAAAACCGAGAAGACATTCTCATTAAATGCCCACGGATTTGCACCCGGGCTGTATTGGATGAATGCTCCAATGGTTAAACCAAGGACAAGCGCTGCAACAATTGCCAGAGTGATAAACTTTCTCCCAATCAGAAAGAAGAGGAAGCCGTACCCCAGACCAATTTGGCTGACAACATCCAGGAAAGTCCAGTTCGTTTGATCTGCCCCGTTGGATCGCAAAAAGACACCAAGTAGCACTAGCATAATCGCCCGAGACCACGCATGGGAAAATCGACTGATATAACTGTCGCCTCTTGCTTTTCGCTTGCTGTAGGAATAAGGCATCGAAACGCCAACCATGAACATGAACGCGGGCTGAATCATATCCCAGGGCGAAACACCAAAGGTCAGAAAATTACTGATCCACTCCGGATGCGTGACATAAAAGACGTATTCCTGCAGAAACTCGCCGCCCGGCATCTTGGATGCAGCTGTGATGCCTAATCCAGAAGAAGCCAGAACAATCATCACCAGACCGCGATATGCATCTAGAGAATATAAACGCTTGGAATCTTTTTTCTTGATCATTGCAAAGTCCGATAGGCATTGTGGAGTAAAAATCAAAGGCTTCATTTAACATATAAACAAGGAGCGATTTGACAACTTTAACGAATACAGGCTACGGATTCAATCTTGCTGTGCTGAAAGAGAAACTGGGGCCAGATGTGCCTTGGCCTGTAGGCTGCGGTTGAGTCTTTACGAAACCCAGCGATTCAGCTGGGCAACACCTCCCGAAAAGTTTGGATAAATACCGGCCTGAAACGCCAATCTCAGCTCTCAACGAACAATCAAAGCGGGCTTCGAAAATGTAGGGTGGCGTGCAACGCCGTTAACCGTATTATTTGTTGAATTGAAAGAAGTCTTGATGCGATGAGGGTTTTTAGCGATTCTTTTGTTCTGAAGCGAAAG
>JAESQE010000139.1 GCA_016765335.1 Planctomycetaceae bacterium | reverse complement strand
GCCACGATCCTTCGTTTGCCAACTGTGGACTGCCTTATTATATTGGCGGAGAAATTGCAGAGCGACATAAATTACTTGTCGCCCCTAAAGAGCTACTTCAAAAACGTTTCCGACTTGATGTCCGAACACGGACTGAAGTTGTTTCGATTGACCGAGACGCAAAAACAGTCACCGCCAAACAGCTCGATACCGGAACGACTTCTACAGAATCGTACGACAAACTCATCCTCTCTCCTGGAGCCAAGCCATTTGTTCCGCCTGTCCCCGGTGCAGATTTACCCGGCGTGCATACTCTGCNAAACTTACAGGATGCAGACCGCCTGCTAAAACTTGCAACAGGTAAGCAAAAGCAAGCCGTGATTGTTGGAGGCGGATTTATTGGTCTGGAGATGGCAGAAAACCTTGTATTGCAAGGGATCGAAACAACGATTGTCGAACTGGGCGATCAAATCATGCCTCCGTTGGACAAGGAAATCACCCAGCCGATTCTCCAGGTGCTCAAAGAAAACGGCGTTCAAGTCCTGCTGAACGATACAGCTGAATCAATCGAATTGGCAGATCAGGGACTTGAAGTCACATTTAAGTCTGGTAAAAAACAGCCAGCCGGTTTCGTAGTCATGTCAGTCGGCGTTCGCCCTGAGAACTCTCTTGCAGCTGATGCAGGGTTAGAAATCGGACCACGAGGCGGGATTGTAGTAGATAATCATATGCAAACCGCAGACCCCGATATTTACGCAGTGGGAGACGCAGTCGAAACCTACGATTTCATCACCGGGCAACGAGCACAAGTCCCGTTAGCTGGGCCAGCAAATCGTCAAGGCAGACTTGCCGCAGAGCACATCTTTGGTCGAGAAGGTTTGTATCGAGGGACACAAGGAACATCGATCGTGGGGCTGTTTAACAAAACGGCTGCCATGACCGGCTTGAGCGAAAAGGCTGCCAAGCGATCTGAGATCCCTTACGAAAAAGTTTACATCCACCCCGCTCATCACGCTGGCTACTACCCCGGTGCACAAGGCATGACCCTTAAACTGCTCTTCTCTCCAGAAAATGGAAAGATCCTGGGGGCACAGGGAGTTGGAGGCGAGGGAGTTGACAAGCGAATTGACATCCTCGCGATGGCAATTCAAGCCCGCATGACTGTTTACGATTTAGAAGAAGTCGAACTTTCCTATGCTCCACAATTTGGATCTGCCAAAGACCCTGTCAACATGCTCGGCTTTGTCGCTTCAGGAGTTTTACGCAAAGATCAACCAATCATCCATGCAGATCAACTAGCCGAAGATCGATGGAAGGATGCAATGATTCTTGATGTCCGCACGCCTGGAGAATTCGAACAAGGGCACTTACCTGAAGCAATCAATATTCCCGTCGATGACCTGAGAAATCGAATGGCTGAGGTTCCCAAAGGCCAAACGATTATCGCCTACTGCAAGGTCGGCATGCGAGGCTATCTTGCAACGCGAATTCTTCTTCAGAATGACCGAACCGCTTACAACCTCAGCGGCGGATACACCACCTGGATGATGCACCAAAATGGCTGATAGAAATTACGTTTCAGTTCAGCTGGGCGTTTTTGTTTGCTTCGACCGGCTGGCAGCTTGCCTGAGAAGGTGGTAGCCGGTGAGATGCGAATCAAGAAAACCGTGTAAATCTGGGGGAGCAATCAAAGAATCAGGTGCGAAAACCAGGAAATAATTCCCAAGTCCTTCAACGCATAAATTCTGATTCTGGAGAAAGTACTCAACGAATTCATCAGTCAAAAGCTGATGAGTTTCCAGCGGGGCTTCACCAACAACACGAAATGCATTATTGAATTCGGGGCATCGTTCCGGAACAACATCGGAGCAACCGGACAAGCTGTCCAGAAGATCTCCCATTTTTCTAGGTCGAAGCAAAAAGTGAGAGAGGCTCAATCTAAAATCATCGAAAAGCACAGCCGTTTGCTTTTGTTGCACACCAATCTGCCCTGAAGTTATCCACGAGAACTCAAACAAAGAAACAGACAATTCGCCACTTCGCGAAAGTAGCACATTGCTTATTTGCACCTGAGCATTATGCCTTTGCATCATCTCGAATCGCTTTAATAACTCATCCAGTTCGGGTGAGTTTTTATAAAAAGTCATACGAGCACTTTTCGCAAAGGCTTTGATGTCGTTGCGACTTCGAGATTTTTGCTTCAGTCTCATTTTGGACAACGAAGCAATCAGGAACAAAAATGCTCCCACGCCAGCCAGTATCAGAACGAGAACTGAAATCTGATCTGAATTCATTATTGCTCCATAAAATGAAATAAGCCACGATCAACATATCGGACAGATTCCTGCCTGTTCTGGATACGGTATTGCTATTAAAAGACAATAACATCTAAGTTGTTTTGATTGGAATCTTTTGTATCAGTGATCGACTTTAATGATAGCCCTGAATCCATACGAAACGCTGTTTTTCGGTTCATCCATGAAGATATCAACCTAAAGTAAAGACTACATTTCCGAGTGCGATTTCGAATTGGTCTGGCTCCAATTGAGAATATTTGCTATTTCACCGCAATTCTTGACCCTCTGTTTGTCGATAATAAATGATGGTTCGTTATTAAAAACGGCCTCACTAATAATGATATCAAGGTCCATTTTCATCATACCAGGCTCGATTATCTACTGAGTTGAATGTGATGGAGTAAGCACCTTTTTCGGATTTGATTCACGAACTGTAGAATAGACAGTACCTTTTCGAATCGAACCCTGATAGCCAATCGCGTTGGCGGTTGCTGATAAAATACAATTCTCCGATTAGAACTGCGGAAACATAAATCAAAAAGCGACATTGACGTACCTCTGCTGACTTTAAAAGTTNTAGATAACGGTTCGAGTGGTTTCAGGATTTTCATATCACTGCAACCTGTGCGATCGGTTTCCAGCCCACGTTCCTTATCTAACTTTTTTCCTCCCGCTCGCTTTACCGGGTCAACACGGCATCTATTTCTTCCTGTCTTTTGTCGTCGTGCTTGAAATGGATTATCACTTTTCTGAAGTCGCAGACAGATTCATTCTGCCTGTTTCATGACAGGTGATTTTCTTCCCAGATTTGGCATGATGCCTCTGGATTTCGATCCAGTAATGTTTCTCGGAGGAGTAAATTCAGATGGAACCCCTTTCATACTGTTTGTCGCAAATACATGACAAGTATTTAATCTTCTACGTATCTCTTTTTCTTACCTTCACGATCTGTTCAACTGCAACTGCTGATGAGTTGAACCTACAGAATATAATCCCAGATCACTTGATCGCTTCTGATGATTCCGGTCAGCACAGAATTAACTATCAAAGACAACGTGTCATCAACCAAACACTGCTTCGCAATCCCCAGGACCACCAGCTACAAATTCGCTATCAAGAATTGCTCAGCGAATCTGATCCAGTCAATGCAGCAACGCTTTACCAGCAAATTCTCAATGCCAATCATGATTCATTCGATTGGACAAGTTCTGGAGAATTATTTTCGATTAAAACCAAAGCTGCTGACTTGTTTGAGACTCACCCCGAAATCTGGCCAACTTATCAGAAACTCTATTCAGGGATCGCCAGGCAGTTGTTTGATCCCCAAAAGCCGGCAACTTGGCGGGAAACAGCACGGAGTTACTTTCATACACCTTCTGGATTTGAAGCTTACAAACGATTGGCTGCTCAAGCTTGGGATGAAGGCCGTTTTGGTGAAGCGAATCGGTTAATGATGCATTTAATCCAGTCGCCAGTCCATCAGANTCAACTGACGTCCCAGCAGATCATGCAGGCCTACATGGCAGCCGAGCTGACTCAGAACGAATCCGCCCAGAATTATCTACGCAATCTCATAACCGATTCACTCAAAACAAAGTCTCTTTCTGATCTGACAACAGAACTTAACATCTATCTGGCTGGAAGAAATCAACAACAGCCAATCACTTGGCAACAAGCGAGGCAACCGGGCCAACTGCAACTGTCGGCAGATGGATCTCCTCCGATGCTTCAACCAGAGTGGGTCTATCGCAAAACTCTCGCTGCATCACAGAGTAACACGAGCAAACATCAACTGGCGATGCAAAGTTCCCTTCACAAATGGTCCAATCAGCAGCAAGAACATCTCTTTCCCGAAATCACCTCATTGTTTGCAGTCTGTGCAAAGAACACGCTCGTTTTTCGTGATTTTGATTCGATTCGGGCANTACAACTCAAACCCACAAAAGATCATTCTGAAGCAGAAGCACGTTGGCAATTTACAAGTCCCTGCCCAACTTCAGTCGCCTTCAAAACCCAGAAAGATCCGTACACCGGAATCACAAGCAATAATCCGAACATGGAACGACTACTGATTGGAAACTCTGTTCTGGGAACAATGACAACTGACAACGAAACGGTTTTCCTGATTGACAGCATCCAAAGAGATCGCGCTAAAACAGAAATCCAAACCGTTGCATTAGTATCTTCTTCCGATCAGAAGGTTCCCATTCCGAATGATTTGTNCCANGAAATNCTTTCCAATCGACTCGTTGCGTTGCCTCTTGAATCTCATCAGAAAACATCGACGCCACGCTGGACGATTCAGCGAGCTGGTTGGACAACAAAAGGAAGCCAGGCGTTACGTACGCACCCTCTGGCAGGCCACTTCTTTTTCGGCCCACCGACGTTATCGCAAGCAACCGCCTACGTTGTCAGTGAATATCAAAGCATCGTTTCATTAACTGCATTGGAGAGTTCTACAGGNCGTTTTCTGTGGTCCCAACCTATCAGTTATGCAGACAGACCTCTTGCAGATGACATTTCCAGAACAACTCAGGCTTGCCTTCCGGTTCATGCCAATGGAATTATAGTTTGCGATAATTGCAATGGTCACTTAATTGCATTGGACTCTACGTTAGGAACACTCATCTGGCTACACTGTTATGCAGACAGCGATGGACGACAGGAATCTGGACGCTGGACATACACGCAATCCTCGAAAGCATCGCAGGCTGGGGTGATGAATGTTCCGATACTCTTTGGAAATAAAATCATCATTCTTCCTGATCGATCAAGACGCATCCAGTGCTGTGATCTTCAAACCGGTCAACTACTGTGGAGTGTTCCCCGTGAACAGACTCAATATCTTGCAGCAGTTTCTACAACAGACAAGGCCGACAATAAAACACAAGATCTGTTGATGTGCGTGGGTGCCAGGTCCTGCAAAACATTGANCCCCNGTGATGGTCATGAANTTTGGAGTACNAAAACNGGCATCGTCAGCGGTCATGGTGTCCAGGTCGGCAAGCTTTTCCTGCTCCCTGTNGANACGGTCGATCTATTGCATCAAAACCCGNNNCTCTCGAAAACGAANNANGTCAGGGGCCGAATTGAAGCCATTGATATTGCAACGGGCAAGCAAATAATCAACNCGCTGAATAATNCCAGCACCGGAAGCCTTNCNGCAATAAGTCATCCAAATGACGATTCGTCAGGCCCTCTGGGAAATTTATTAGTTTGCGATCACAGGATTGTCTCGATCGGAACTGATCGCATCGTATGTTATGCACAAGCTGGCGATGTCATTGAGCAAATCCTGGGAAATGAATCGGCATTGTCCGAAAGTCAACTCCAGCGACTTGCCCAGGCAGAGATCATTATGAGGAAAGAAGACTCTGCCAAGCTGCATCTCCAGCAAGCTCTTTCGTTGGTAAGCTCTTCGCCTTACATACGATTGCAAACGCAATCACTTTACAGAGAGGCTCTGTACCGCGATCTGCAAAAACAATCACCTAATAACCTGGGCATCCTTTCTGAAATCAAAAAGTTAGCCCTGGTTCCAGAGGAGCAGGCGAAATATCTTATCGCTGAGATCGAGATGCAAATCAAGCAACGCGATTTCATTCAACTTTGGTCTTTGACAATGCAGTTTACCGAACTGGGTCTCCATGTCCCACTGGCATCTTCAGGTAAACAAGAATACCTGAGAACATCCACGAGCAGTTTGCCAAAGATGTTTCGAAATTTCTTAGAACAATGCAGCTCCGCTGAACGAGAGTTATTTTTCCAACAACTTGAAGCATCTCTCATCAAAAATGTGGCGACTCTACCAACACGACAGCTACAAGTATTATCGCAAATATTCTCTGATTATCCACAAGCCAACCCTGCTCGCCTGGAACTTGCGATTCGTAGCACAAGACAAGGGAACAGCCAACAGGCAGAATTGATTCTGTTAAAAATGAGAGATTCTTCCCTGCCACACACAAAACACAGTGCAACGCAAAAGCTTTCGGAGCTTTACTCCAATCTGGGGCTGTACACGCAAGCTGGTCGCATGCTGAATCAGCTCCCCATGCAGTCGTCACCACAATTTGCATCGCTTAATAACCGTGCGATTGCATCACCTGAAGTTGATCTTGCTCACTGGGATTCACGCCAACATATCGTTGCACCGGCCAAGCCGATTCATCACGTCAGTATTCGACAACAACCCTCTGTCTCGATGATGGTTGACGACCCCTACAGAAAAAGACGACCGGTCCTCATTAATATCGAACAGAAATGGACGCTTCTTCACGAACCAGACCCTCCTCAAAACAAAACTTCGACTGACAGTAATGAGGACAAAACGGTCCTCAGTGAAATAATTGCCCAATCTAAAAAGCCTGACGAAAACAAAGAGCAGGACCTCACACTGCTAGACCGCCAGACCGGGCAGGAATTATTCACGGTCAGTTTACCGGGCACGCGATTCGGGCTATCTCATTGTAAGATCAAGCAAATTGGACACCTGCTTCCGGTCGTGGCTCAAGGGACAATTTATGGTTTATCGTTAATCCAGGGGGAGCCAATCTGGAAGCAGAACATTGGAACGACAAAAGGGGATAATCAGCGAATCGAAATCGGACCTGTTGGGCAAGGGTTCTGTTTATACCAGACTGTTCGATCAATCGCTTGTCNTGATCCTGACAATGGTCGTCTACTTTGGAAGCGGACCGACTTGGAACCGCAAGGCGGGTTGTGGGCCAACAGAAACACGGGACTGATTGGCGACAAAAAAACACTCGTCTATTTCCATTCCGATCAAAATCACTACACACTTTTANACACTCGAACCGGAGAAATCATTTCAACAGGCTCTCTAGAGCAGGAACCTTTTATCATTCATCGAACTCGCCAGGCGTTTGGCTCAAAACTGATGTACCTTGCGGTATCCCCAACACAGCCCCATCAACGATACCTGCGGTTGTGGGATCCATTAAAATCAACTTTGCTGATAGACGAACCGTACGGAGTGCGTGATTTATATACGGCCTCAAAACAAGAATTAACGATTCTTTTTTCAGAAGGACGGATACTCATTTATCACCCCGAACAAGAACGGACCATTGCAAACATCACTTTTTCAGCTGAAACATTGGGGCCAACAAACTACCTGCGTGTCGTGCGAAAGGGTGAGCACTACCTTGTGAATCTTTATCGAACACAACGATCAAATAACGAGCAAGGCTACACAAGCAGATTCACGAACAGCCCTTGGAAAACGACTCACATTAACGGGCCGATCCTGGCGATCAATTCCCGAACAGGTCAACTCGATTGGATCAGACAGTTTTCTAATCGCACGATCATCGAAGAAGGACAATCCAAACTTCCCTTTGTTCTCATGGCTGCGATTTACCAAAACCGCCCGGGA
Source organism: Planctomycetaceae bacterium (assembly GCA_016765335.1). Lineage (GTDB taxonomy): Bacteria > Planctomycetota > Planctomycetia > Planctomycetales > Planctomycetaceae > Rubinisphaera. Next base: position 3,046 of record JAESQE010000139.1, on the reverse strand, counting down.
TCCCAGCAACGCACCCTTTTAATCGAAGCCTTAGACCTGAAAACGGGCAACACACTGGTCTACCGAAACGATCTGCCCACAGGTCGCCTGCTCCTTCTTAATCATGATCGCAACAAAGGAGAAGTTGTTTTCTCAGGCATGATCAATGACATTGTCATTGAATACGGAAACAATAATCTCTCACGCCTAAAACGCGAACTCCCAGGTCATCTGGACCTAACACGTCAAACAACCAGACGATAAACAAAGGGGTTGGCATGCCTCCAATACCAGCCCGAATCGCCAGCGAGTGAGTAAGTTTTCATGTCCCAAGAACTCACTCGCTCGCGCTTCGGGCTGGTATATGAAGGCTTGTGATGTGACCGGGTAGCACAGACAATCCCGTTCAGGGTTGTCTGTGTTGCGTAGCAACCCGAGGATTTGATATTGGGAATTCCTCGGGTTGCTTAGACATTTAACGGTACTGTATCCGCAAGGTGGGTGGCTGGGGACAGGTTGTCGTTATTGAGGTTATTTTTTGTATTGGCTTCCCGACAATCTGCCCCCAGGGCATATGAAATTCTTCTCGACCTGGGGGCAAATCACCGATGAAAACCGTCTGAGTATTACCGCTCATTGCGGTGACTTGTCCCCAGCCACCCGTCGCTACATCCCTGCGGTATATTGGGCTTGTTAGAATTCTGAGGTAAGGTAGAATTAAGAACCATGAATCAATCTGACCTCCGAAACAAGGACAATTCGATGAGCAAATTAACTAGGATTTTACCAGAAATGAGGGATCGAGTAAGGGGTGCTGAATACATCCGGGATATAGAAGATATCCTAGACGAAACTGCTGAAGCTACCGGTGGGGAACTGGTATCATTCGGAGATATTGGTTATCTCATTATATGGGGCGACACGGTAAAAAAACCACCTTGTACGATCCATACTCACTGCATCAAGGAAGCAAAGAGGGATACATATAGGTTACTACGGATACCAACTGGTAGCTGTTCCTAAATCTGCAAAAGGTTATCTATGCTACGTCCCTTTACAGTACGCAATCGGCCTGCATAACAGGACTTACGTGGCTTGCAACTTTTATTCGGCATCGGGGTCATTATTGGGATTCACTATCACGCCATCTTGTACAATAAGATTTCCAGAGTCAATTGCAGCGTGAACAGACTTTGATATCTCTTGTGAGGTTTTAATCACATCATGCATTGCCTCTGCAATAATGGTTTTTGAAACGATTCCAAGCGTATACGCTTCGAGAACCATGCACATGGTGATGCAATAGTCTGTTAAGTTAGATAGTAGACGTGGGGCTGCGTGTTCCAGGTACAAAGTACGTACCAGATGCAGGGATCCAACGGTAATTCGTAGTGGATTGCTTTCTTTATAAGTGGTAAGTTTTTGAGCAGATTCACGTAAAATATCGCCGATGCCGGGTTCAAGATGCTGTTGGACTGCAGTGGCGGCAACCACGAGTTGTTGCCTATCACTTTCACTGAGCGTTTTTTCGCCGTCGGCGGTTGAAGTGTACATGATATCAGAGGGTGCGTGAAGGTTAGATTCACATTCCTTACGACGGTCGTGCGATGCGAGTGCGGCATATGCCCAGACGATGGCAGCATCGGTGAGATTGAGTTGAAAATCGTGAAGATAGAAATAATACTCGTTAAGAACTTGCGAGAGCCTATCTAATTGAGTGTCTGAAGTTTCGACATTGCGATTGATGCGACCAGCCAATTTGCGACCTGCTTCTGTCTCCATTGTGGAAGTATCTATATAGGGTTTGCGACCGCTCATGGCATGCTCCTGCGATTAAGGTTCGTCGGATAACTTGATATTCCCCTGCACGTCTTGAGGTGGAGGGGAAGACTAAGAAATGCTCCAAGGCCTTTCTCGAATGTCCTTATTAACTAATTCTCTGAAGTTAGGTGACTCACTTAAAAGTTTAACAGTATTAGCGATTCGGAGGGCTATTTTTTCCCAGAAAATAGTTTCTAAAGGGTGTATAGGATTTACATCTTTTAGGTTTAGGATTCTGCAAATTTCTCTCAACTGGGTGCACTTCGCACTTGAATGCATGCCTAACGTCAATTTTCCGTTGTCGATTATTACAGGTTGACTCCAAATGTCCTGATACTCACTAGGCTTATTATAAACCGACTGTGTTGTATGCATGTAAAAATCATAGACTGATTGAGAGTCACTGTGCTGTAGAGTAAGCATGAAAGACTGTATGGTACATGCGAATTCCGTAATCCCTTTTGCCGACAGACTAAAAAAGTTATTCTTGTATTTTGAAAGAGAATCATCTAGTTCGGCAGAGACGACATCCAAAGTTATCGTCCAATGTCCAAAGAAATAATCACGAATTTGCAATATTGATTCCTCGTCAAAACCCGGAGAGTTTAGTGCCTGTTCATGCCAGGATGTAAGATTGCGTACAAACTGTTCTGTGCTAATGTCTTTGTTTTTGTTCCATGTAAATATCTTGCCACTGACTGCGTCCCAGAATGCCATTCCATGGTTCCTTTCCTGAATAGAATTAATCCTCATTAAACACCACATAAGTATACCAGTCAATGCGGGAATATGGAAACCCGTTACTGAAATCTTCCTAATGGAGTGGTCTCGTTTTATGCTACATCCTGAGCACTAGAAGAAGCCGTGTGCCATGCTCACATCGCGAAGCCGAGCGAGCATGTTCGATTGGAGTGGGATGCATCATGCATGTCTACCCTGCTTCGCGATGTAGACATGGCGGCCCAAAAATCGAGGCCAAGACACTCGACCAATTTGCCTCGGGTGCCTGGCGGCACTCAGACGACCCTGGACGGGATCGTCTGAGCTACCCAAAAACCAAGATTCAGAAATTCATGTTACATTTGGTACGCAATAGCGTACCCTACTGATAGGAAAATTTGTGCAAGCAATCTCTCTACACCATTTCTTGAATTGGTTGTCCGTTTTCCTGGACGATGTAGTGTGGTCTGCCGCGGTGGTCTTCGTAGGTGCTTCCCAACGGGACTCCCATGTGCTTGTAGATTGT
>JAESQE010000138.1 GCA_016765335.1 Planctomycetaceae bacterium | reverse complement strand
CTACTAACCACATCAGTGCGAAATATAATTGATTTGTCCTCTTTTTCGAATAGAGACCCGTCCATGAGTTGTCTATTTTCTACATTTCGTCTGTTTGTGATCGCCATTTCAATTCATTTTGTCTTGCCTGGAGGAAATAACCAGGTACTTCAGGCGGAAGATGCATCGCCTTCATCAAAAGAATCAAGCAAGAAAAAGACAGGCGAGATTGATTTTAGCATGATTCCTGCAATTGCCCTCAAAGACTTTACGGCTGATACGAAGGATAGCTGGGACGATACCTTGCCCAGTACTTTGGAAGATTTGCAGCGTTTTGAAGATGTGACCACAAAGCTCGTCCCTATTTACCGCAAAGCAACCGTCGGTATTCAGTCTGGTGGAGGACAAGGCAGCGGCGTTGTGATTAGTCCGCAAGGTCATGTGCTCACTGCTGCCCATGTTGTTGGTAAAGTAGATAATCGGGTGACGATTGTTTTTCCGGATAGCAGTCGGTATTCCGCAAAAGTGGTGGGAATTAATTCATCAGTAGATGCTGCGATTGTCAGGATTGAAAGCAAAGGGCCGTTCAATTTTGTGCCGATGGCTCAGTCTCGATACACAAAACCAGGTCGCTGGGTGATTGCAACCGGGCACCCCAATGGTTTTCTGGCTGATCGGCTGCCTGTTGTTCGTTTAGGGCGAGTGATTACCACGACCTCAAAAACTGTCCAAACAGATTGCTCACTTGTCGGCGGCGATTCCGGGGGGCCGTTGTTCGATTTGCATGGTCGTGTTGTCGGGATTCATAGCCGAATTGGTGCGACCAGCAGCATTAATTTTCATGTGCCTGTGCAAGCCTATCTCAGAGAATGGGAAGAATTAAACGCAGCGTACGTGCCTCGCACGAAGAAGGAAAAGCCTGTTCCTACCAAAGCGTATATCGGAATTCGTGGTCGTAACGCCAACAACGGCGGCTGCTTGATCACCGAAGTTACCCCCAGTGGCCCTGCACATGAAGCAGGGGTAAAACGAGGAGATATCTTGACAAAATGCGACAAGAAAAAAATCAACACATTTGGTGAATTGGTCAATTACCTCAAAACAAAAAAAGCGAACGATCAACTGAAAGTAACCGTTTTAAGAGACGACCAGAAAAAAGTGCTGACCGTTAAACTGGGAGAAACAAGTCAGTAGCTGCTATTGATTGATGTCTCATTGTCGGGAATTCGATTTGCCTTGTTGGGAAGATTGTCAAGACAAGATTGATCGCAAGCGGGTGTTTTTATCCTTTTTTCCAGAGATCAAAGAAAAAACTTTTCCGATTGTGCCCGAGAGATTCTCTGGGTAGGATGATGTCTGACTGTGTTGAAACGATTGTTGTTCAATTATCAAATTTAAGCATTTGATTCTCATAGTAATGAGACCTTAGCCAAGCAGTTAAAGTGCAATGTGTGCCTGTTTGGATGAAGTAGGGTTCTCAAGATGACTCATATATTATCAGTCGATATGTTCTGCATTCGCAGGGATATTTTTTGGAGCATGATGATTTCTTTGGTCAGGCCAAAGAACAGATGGATCTGAACACGGCAAGAACAGGATGCAATCACGCGATGAATCTCAATGACCTACGAGAAGAATTTGAAGAGGACCAGGAATTCCTCAAATTGTGTGATCGCAATGAAGACATCGATCTCTCCGTTGCAGCCTTAGAACTGGCTCGTGATTATTATCCGAATCTAGACTTCGACAAATCCTTACAATGGATTGATGAACGAGCAGACGAAATTCGACAGGAGATTTATTCTCTTCATTCTCCCACCTCACAGGCAGAGTTTTTGGGAGAGATTCTTGGTGGTCGTCACGGCCTGCGTGGCGATTCGTCTGCGTTTGACGCTGCTCAAGGTAGCTTTCTGAACTGTGTTATCGATACCGGACGAGGGATACCCATCAGCCTTTCGGTTGTCTACATTGCAGTGGCTCGCAGAGCGGGTATCGATTTGCAGGGAGTTGCTGCACCGGCTCATTTTCTCACACGTATGGAAACCATTGAAGGGCCTGTTTTTCTGGATGCTTATACCCCTGGAAGATGCCTGGAATATGATCGTTGTTTAGACTGGGTTCAAACGATTGCAGATATCTCTCGCAGAGCAGCCAAGTCGGGTTTGAAGCCAGTCAATCACCGGACAATTATTTCCAGAATGCTCAATAATCTTAAAGTGCTGTATGTCGGGCAGGAACAATGGGGCCATGCTTTGAATGTGCAGAATCGATTATTGATGCTTCAGCCAACAGAATACGAGACTCGCAGGGACCTGGCTTTGATCTCACTTAAAGCAGGCAGACCAGGTGATGCATTGGGCCTGCTTCGAAGATTGCTGCCGACTGCTCCGGAATTTGAAAAAGAAATCCTGCGTGGACAAATCTCTGAGGCATTCACCGAAGTTTCTCGCTGGAATTAATACGCATTCGCGTGTTCTATTTCATGTGTACCTGCATTTCGCAGTTCGTGAGAGAATCCCCGGCGTATTGACGCCTTAATTATTTCATTGACTAAAACCAAAACCATGCCAGAGAATAAAAACACAAAACCTGAAAGCTTTTCTGCTACACAAGCCTGGGGGAAATTGGGAGAGGAATCTACGATCCTCATCTTGGGCGCATCGGGTGATTTGACTGCCCGCAAGCTCGTTCCCGCATTGTACACACTTTGGAAGACAGGTTATCTGCCGGAAAAGTCACAAATTGTTGGCGTGGCTCGTCGTGAAAAAACGGACGAGACGTTTTCAAAAGAGATGCATGAGGCTGTCTGTGCAGCTTCGCGAACTGGAGAAGTGACCGAACAAAGCTGGGCTGATTTTTCCTCTCGACTGCATTATCGACAGGTCGATATTTCTGATGCGGCTCAGTACGCGAAACTGAAAGAATCGATCAAAGAGTTGGAATCCCGATGCGAACTTCCCGGTCGTCGCATCGTTTACATGGCTACTTCCCCGAAGCTGTTTCTTCCCGCGGTTGAAGCATTGGATCAAGCAGACATGATCCCGGACTTTGAAGATCCCAACTGGTTGCGGGTCGTGTTCGAAAAACCGTTTGGGCACAATTTAGAGTCTGCTCAGGAATTGAGCCATTCGCTCAGCAGGCATCTGCATGAAAGTCAGATCTACCGCATTGATCATTATCTGGGAAAAGAAACCGTTCAGAATATTTTGCTGTTTCGTTTTGGGAACGCCATTTTTGAACCGCTTCTGAATCGAAATCATGTGAATCATGTGCAAATTACCGTCGCGGAATCCCAAGGTATGGAACGAGGTCGTGGAGGGTATTACGATCAATCGGGAGCGCTTCGAGATGTGCTGCAAAACCATGTGTTGCAACTACTCTGTTTAATCGCGATGGAGCCACCTGCTCTGTTTCGCGGAGAAGAAATCCGTGATGAAAAACTGAAAGTGCTTCACGCCCTTCGACCAGGAAATGAAAAAGATATCGATCAGTGGGCCATTGCCGGTCAGTACACCGCAGCTGAGCACGACGGGGAAGTTCTGACCGGATACCGCCAGGAAAATCGCATTCCGGAAGTCTCTAAGCGCGAAACATACATTGCGATTGAAGCTTATCTGGACAATTGGCGTTGGGCCGGAGTCCCTTTCTACTTGCGAACCGGAAAGCGGATGCCTGCTCGTGTGTCGGAAATTGCGATTCAGTTCAAACATCCGCCGATGAACCTGTTCACAACCGTGGAGTGCGATGGGCATATGTGCGAAATGGTGGAAGCCAAGCCAAACACTTTGGTCTTTAGAATTCAGCCTCACGAGGGGATTCAACTGACATGTTCTTCCAAGCGGCCTGGTATGCAGTATCAGATTCATCCAGTAACAATGGATTTCGCATTTAACGAAACGTTTGAAACGGGACTTCCTGAAGCTTACGAGCGATTGCTTCTGGATGTGATGCGTGGCGATTCGACTTTGTTTACACGAAGCGATGAACTCGAAGCAGCTTGGAAATTTGTGACACCGATTCTGGAACATCTGGAAAGCAGAAAGCAGGATCCCGATTTTTATCCCGCAGGAAGCTGGGGCCCTGAAGATGCTGATCGCTTATTAGCAAAAAACGGATACAAATGGCGAACCCCTTCCCCAGAGCCGTTATAAGTATCAAGAATTCTTGAACCACTAAGACTCAAAGGCACGAACAGGATTCCAAAAGTAG
>JAESQE010000137.1 GCA_016765335.1 Planctomycetaceae bacterium | reverse complement strand
ACGCATTTGAGGCTTGGGCCAGATTTCTCTGCCATTCTCAATTCTCAATGCGCTAATTCCGCCAGCTTCCGGGAGAACCAAAACTTGATTACCAATGACATAAGGCGACCTGCGAATAGGAACTCCAGACAGAAACGACCATTGCACCTGACCATTTTCTGCATTCAGACAATAGAAATTGAAATCTTCGGAGGCCAGATAAATATGCTTCCCATGCTTAATGATTGGAGCAGAAATCGGCGAATCTGTTTCGAACTGATACAGCAACCTTCTTGTCTTTGCACTCACCGCATACAAAGAATGGTCACGTGAAGCAAAGCTGACCACACGACCTGTTGTGACAGGAGGCGAAGTGATTTTAGCACCCGTTTTATATCGCCATCTCTGGGCAGAGAGAGAATATTCGGGAAGCAGTCTTTCCTGATAAAGCTCTTTGATTTTTCTTATGTCGAACGCATAGACGCTGCCATCAAGGGTTCCGATGTAAATTTGATTTTCATCAGCCGAGGGAGCAGTCGAGGGAAATTGTGGTAGATTGAGTTCCCAGATAATACCTCCGCTGAGGCGGTCTAACGCATAAAGCTTCAGGCCGGAAACAATAAACACCTGCTTCTCATTCATCACGGGCATTAAAGTTGTTTGATCATTTCGACCGATGCGAATCACCCACAGCTTGTGCCCACTTTCGGCATCGAAAGCAGTCACAATACCCGAAGATGCAATCATCACGACAATGCGTTCGTCCAAAGCAACATGCATAATTTTGTCGCGAGCCGAATTCAATGTCGCTTGCCCCCACCAGGTTCGCTCCAAACCAAAACGGTTTAAAATCCGCGAAGAAGGCAGCGGAGTCTCATTTAGTAAATTGTTCTGGGCTGAGGCAGATTGAACTACACTAAGGGCAGTTACAACAGTCATTAAACACAGAACCGTTATCTTCCGATTCATCCGAATACTCCAGAGGCTTATATGGCCTGCAAATGCGTGTCACGCAAAAAAACATTAACATCCCAGGCAAGTACCTCATCAAAAGTTCTTGCAAAGGAATCGGTGTCCCTAGGTAGAAACATCGTCTGATAGTAAGTGTAACGCTATGATTTCACACTATTCCAGTGCCTGTCTGATTGAAATCATAGGATTGTGGGTATTTCTGTCGATACAATAGATGTATCCGGACTCGTATTTCCCCAATCCACTCAATCAATCAGTGGACACTAGGGCACATTTCGTGAATTATTTTCTCGGGCACCAGGAAATCCTTGCCTGACAGCTCATAGACCACATAATCAAGTAGGTAGCCGATTGCGAATAGCAACTACCACTTAGAGACAGACACTTTTCTGAAATTGAACTTCTGACAGACCCGCAAAGACATTTGACTTAATCTCCATGAACTTGAACCGCACACACCTTCTGCTCCTGCACGTTTCCACAAGCGTTTGCCTCACTTTGGGGCTGGCAACTGAGTCTTCAGCTGACTTAATTCGCTTGAAGCATGGGGGAGAGGTTCGAGGGAAAATCACTCCGCAAGAATTAGCCTACCCAAATCGACTCAGTATTAAAACTGTTTCCGGGGCAACTGTTTCTGTCTCTACCCAGGAAGTTGACTTTATTACTCGCCGTTCGCTTGCGTATGAAGAGTATGAAATTCAGGTAAGACTGACATCACCAGACATCGAATCTCTTTGGGGCCTGACTCAATGGTGCATGAATAATCGACTAAAACCTCAAAGAGAAAAACACCTGTATGAAATTCTGAAGCTTTCTCCTGAGCACGAACAAGCACATATAGCACTCAGACACGTCAGAAGAGAAGGCAAATGGGCCACCCATGCGGAACACATGCTGTCTCGCGGATATGTTCGCCATCGCGGAAAATTTATCACGCCAGAAGAGAAATCGCTACTCGAAAACACAGAGGCCGATCGAGTATCGCAACAGCAATGGTATGCAAGGATTCATCTTTGGGCTAACTGGCTCACTGGTCGATACGAGAAGCAGCGAGCACAGGCGGTTGAGCAAATTCAATCTATTCGAGACCCTCAAGCTGTCCCTGCACTGAGAAAGATCTTTGCCGATCAGCCTTCGCGAGACATTCGGCTGCTTTACATTAATGTCCTGGCTCGGATCGATGCACCATCAGCCATCACAGCCTTAGTTGTGCAGGGCATTTACGATTCAGACCAGGGAGTTCGCCAGCGAGCGATCAGTTCGGTGCCCGAATCGCAATTGAACCTTGCTAACCAGGTGCTTATTGGGCACCTGAGTAATCAGGAAAATGTCATTGTGCGGCGTGCAGCTTCCGCATTGCTTAAAACAGGAGACAAGCAGGCAATCCCGCATTTAATAGATGCACTTGTGACATCTCACAAATACCGAATCGAAGTGAACGCCCCGGCTGTTGGGTTCACAATGGGACCAGGAGGCAATGTCTCTCAGGGACTACAAGGGCACCAGCTTCCCCCTGAAATTATGGCTGGCCTTTTGACAGGGCAAATTCCCCCCGAAAATATTTCCTGGCAGGGAAGTGGTCCGCAAGCGAAACAGCTGCGAACTGTTCGTATCGATCAGCAGAATCCCGAAGTGCTTGAAACACTAAAATCGCTGACAAGCACTGATTTTGGCTACGATGAGCGAACCTGGAAGCTGTGGTGGCTGTCCCAGAATTCGTGAATCCAGTGCGGGCATTGAATGCAGTATTAACAGGATTCCGATTGACGAGTCCGCAATAATTCGGAAAATGAATTTCAATGCGGATACAGAGTAAGGGCAATCTCGTGGGATCACAGCGTAGGATTAGAACTTTTCTTCTTCGAAAACTCTATATTTCGCCAACTTTCACAACTTTTTCGCTTGCATCTAGCGACCGGAGCGTTATAGTTCCCGGCTTGCGAAAGATTGCCTGTTGGGCAAGCGTTCGGAATCCGTACTCACTTTGAGTGCTGTTTTACGCAAGTTTTTGCACTTGCAGGTAAATAATACGCTAGCGTAGCTCAACGGCAGAGCTCCGGTTTTGTAAACCGGAGGTTGTGGGTTCGAATCCCACCGCTAGCTCTTGAGTTTCGCGGCTGGCCCGTATATCTTGCACGGATTACGAGTCAAACAAGAGGGGGTATTCCCGAGCGGCCAAAGGGGTCAGACTGTAAATCTGATGGCTCAGCCTTCACAGGTTCGAATCCTGTTACCCCCACTTTTTATAGTGCAAAGAGTATTGATCTCAGGTGGAGCCTGGGTTTTGAAGAGTAATGGAGCATTGCGGGTGTAGTACAATGGTAGTACTCCAGCCTTCCAAGCTGGTTGTGAGGGTTCGATTCCCTTCACCCGCTCTTGTTTTTTTGTTGGAAGCCACCTGAAAAGGTGACTTGTCTGGCAGCGATGCTGCTGTAGCTCAGTGGTAGAGCGCGTCCTTGGTAAGGACGAGGTCATGGGTTCAAGTCCCATCAGCAGCTTTTAGCCTGATGACGACGCAGCCCAACCTGCAGCAAAGGTTACTGGGTTCAATACGAACAGCCACTTTGGGGTTCTGTTTTCTCCAGTTGCACAGCAAGGTGCTGGGCAGCCTGTTTGTTGGCGAAGAGAGTTAGTTTTTAACTTTTTTCCCTGACTGGCTCGCTTCCCGGAAAGAATGTCATTAAAGTTACATCAGTTTCACACTTGGGCGATCTATCGCGATTGCTCGAATCGTCTGCTTTGGAGGTAAGATTAAGAGATGGCTAAGGAAGTATTTGAACGCACAAAACCACACGTTAACGTGGGGACTATCGGTCACATCGATCATGGAAAAAGTACATTAACCGCAGCAATTGTTCAGGTGCAGGCGGTCAAGGGGCTTGCCAAAAACCTAAGCTATGCGGAAATTACCAAGGGTGGTACTGTTCGCGATGACTCCAAAACGGTTACAATTGCCGTGAGTCATGTGGAGTACGAATCCGAAGCTCGCCACTATGCTCATATCGATTGCCCTGGGCATGCTGATTACGTAAAGAACATGATTACCGGTGCTGCCCAGATGGATGGGGCGATTCTTGTTGTCTCAGCCGCAGATGGGCCGATGCCTCAGACTCGTGAGCATATCTTGCTTGCTCGTCAGGTAAACGTGCCTGCTTTGGTTGTTTTCTTGAACAAGTGTGACCTGGTTGATGATGAAGAGCTGCTGGAATTAGTCGAAATGGAAGTTCGCGAACTTCTTAATAAGTACGACTTCCCCGGGGACGACATTCAGATCATTCGCGGAAACGCAAAAGCTGCACTGGAAACTCCAGCTGATGAAGCAGCAGGGGCATGTATTCAGAGTTTGCTGAATGCTCTTGACTCTGATATCCCTGAGCCTGCTCGGGAATCTGACAAGCCGTTCCTGATGTCGGTTGAAGACGTATTCTCGATCAAAGGTCGTGGTACAGTTGCAACTGGTCGAATCGAACGCGGTGTCATCAATGTTGGCGAAAAGGTTGAAATCGTTGGTCTGCGAGAAACTGCAGAAACAACCGTCACTGGCGTTGAGATGTTCAATAAAACCCTCGATACAGGCATGGCAGGCGACAATGTCGGCTTGCTGCTTCGGGGTGTCGATCAAAGCGATGTTGAGCGTGGGCAATGCCTCGCTGCTCCTGGCTCGATTAATCCTCACACTAAGTTTGAGTGCGAAGTTTACGTGCTAAGCAAGGACGAAGGCGGGCGACACACTCCGTTCTTTAGTGGATACAGCCCTCAGTTCTTCTTCCGTACGACGGACGTAACTGGTAGTGCAAAATTACTTGGCGGAGCAGAGATGTGCATGCCGGGCGACAATGTTGCACTAGAGGTTCAGCTTCAGAAGCCAGTTGCCATGGACGCAGGGAGTCGATTCGCAATTCGCGAAGGCGGCCGAACTGTTGGTTCTGGCGTTGTGACAAAAATTCTTGAGTAGGACTCTGCTACGGTCGATTTAGCGGAGCTAGGTGCTACTGAAAGATGTAAATAAGTCAGCCTCGCCCCTCGCATTGAGGGCGCGAGGCTTGGTTTTCTTAAGCGTGTTGAGGCCAGGGGGGAGAGGCTGTAAAGGTCTTTCATGCTGTGCTTCAGGTAATAATAAAAGAGTGATTGCTACTTGGATTAATGGGATTGGGTTATCGTCATGGCTCGTGAATATGTTTGGTTGGAATGCACAGAAACAGGTGTAAGAAATTATCGCGTGGAAAAAGAAATGCGAGGAACCGAGCGGCTCGAACTAAGCAGGTACTGCCCCAAACTAAGGCGGCACACAATACACAAAGAGTCTCGCAAGAAGTAACAATTAATTTACACAGGCAAAAGTTGCCTTTATTACGGGCGTAGCTCAATTGGCAGAGCACCGGATTCCAAATCCGGGGGTTGCGGGTTCAAGTCCCTCCGCCCGTGCTTATAGGGTCAGCAAAAGCTGGCAGCATCCTCTGACACCCGGTCGCCTAGCGGCTAGGTGAAGCATTATGGCAAGTTGGTTTCAAGTATGGCAAAATCAAGTTTAATGAAAGATTTGCTGGCAGGAATGCTTTCTGTTGGTCTCTACAAGCGAAACCAGGGGCAGCAAGTTCGGCAGGTTAGTGGCGTCACTACAGCAGTAGTTTTTATTATTGCGGCTACCACCCTTTCCGATAACTTTCCAGTAGGTACTTCCCAGGCCATCGTATCAGGGCTTCCGGTTCTCATCGGAGTACTGGGATGCTGGTTTGCCTACCGGATCGTCAATGTCGCTCCGATTGCTGATTTTATGATTGGCGTTCAGGGCGAAATGGACAAAGTGTCTTGGCCTTCATGGCCTCAGTTATGGAGAGCTACTGTTGTCGTACTGGTGACAATGCTATTTCTTGCCCTGTCGCTATTTCTTTTCGATCTCATCTGGCAGTTTGTATTCCAGAGTGTTGGATTCTTGAAGATGTAGCCAGGCAGTCGGCGTGCAGGCAAGGTGCATTGCGATAAACAGCCTTTGGGTGGCGACCTTGCAATCTTTTTTGCACAGTCGCCTGATGTGCCTTGAAATTCAAATCGGGTCGGGGCATAATCTCCGATTCTTTACAGTTCAGCTTAGAGTTCAGGATATTGTAAGTTACAGCTATTGCAGGCGAATTGAGCCTGTAATTACTTTTTGTCATATCGGTTTCCCTTAGTCGAGTTTTGTGGATCAGATTCCATGGATGATGCGGATTTTTCAAATTCAGGAATCCCCTCGCGAGATAACGAGGCTAATGATGGCCAACCGGACATGCGATGGTATGTGCTGAAGGTGCAGTCAAATCGCGAAAAGACAATTCGAGACTCTCTCTTGAAGCGAATTAAGCGAGATGACCTCGAAGAGTACTTCGGGGAAATCATTATTCCTACAGAGAAGATAGTAGAGACTAAGGGTGGCAAAAAGCGTGTCCGGGAGCAACGACTGTATCCCGGCTATGTCATGGTTCAGATGATGCTGAATGATGACTCTTGGTACTTGGTGCGAGGTACCGGCGGTGTTGGTGACTTCACCGGTGCAGCTGGCAAGCCGATGCCAATGCAGGAGGAAGAGATTGCCCGAATGTTGGGCGCAGAAGAAACAAAAGAAGAGAGCGAAGCCAAGGTTAAAATTGACCTGGCGGTTGGTGATATAGTTAAAATCGGCGAAGGGACGTTTGAAAGCTTTGAGGGGTCAATCGAGGCGATCGACTTATCAAGTGGGAAAATTAGCGTTCTGATTGAAATCTTCGGGCGGCCCACTCCAGTGGAACTAGAGCACTGGCAGGTAGAAAAAGAGTAAGTCTTGATTGGCGTACTGGCCTGTAGGGTTGTTTGCAAGAAGTCCGGGGCGGGTTGAATCTGCTTGAGGGCATTTATTAATACGAGTTGAGTGTTTAGCAAGGCTGATATGTCACTTGGGTGGCATCAGGGTAAAAAAATGGCAAAAAATATAACGGGTGAAATCAAAGTTCAAATCACTGGTGGGCAGGCAACCCCGGCTCCTCCAGTCGGTACCGCACTTGGCCCGCACGGCGTAAATATCGGTCAGTTTGTTCAACAGTTTAATGAACGAACAAAAGATATGTCAGGAATGGTCCTGCCGGTAGTTATCACAATATATGATGATCGCTCTTTTGATTTTATCCTTAAGAGTCCGCCGGCAGCAGTTCTGCTTAAGCAGGCGGCCCAGGTAGCAAAAGGGTCTGGCAATCCCAAGGCGGATAAAGTAGGGACCGTAACCAAAGACCAGATAAAAGAAATTGTAAAAACAAAGTTTGCCGACCTGAATTCCTCGTGTCCCGAGCAGGCCTCGTTGATGATCGAGGGGACTGCCCGCAGTATGGGCATAGAGGTTGTTGACTAACGCTGGTGGTATTCGGCTCGGAATGCTTAGCGTTTTCTTAAGTTTTGTTTGATATATTTAGAGTTAATCCTCGTTGGTTGATAGGTGTTTGAAATGGCGGTAAAGTCAAAGTCAAAAAGGATGGATGAACTGCGGCAGAAGGCAGAAGCCTTGGGTGACGTGAGTGTTTCCGAAGGGGTGCATGAACTTAAGGCGTGGGAACAGTCTCTAACTGGCGGCGGAAAACCTTGCAAGTTTGACCAGACTGTTGAGCTTTCTGTCCGACTGGGAATAGACTCCAGGCAGGCAGATCAGCTCGTGAGAGGGTCCATAATTCTTCCGAACGGTATTGGTAAAAATCAGCGGGTTATTGTTTTCGCCAAGGGCGAGAATGCAAAAGCNGCAGAAGAAGCTGGTGCAGATGTTGTTGGCGATAAAGAGCTTGCTGACAAAGTCAAAGCCGGTTGGCTTGAATTCGATGTTGCAATTGCATCTCCTGATATGATGGGTGTGGTTGGGCCACTTGGTCGAGTGTTGGGCCCACGGGGCTTGATGCCTTCGCCTCGTGCTGGAACTGTAACTCAGGATGTTGCCGGGGCAGTTAAAGAGTACAAAGCTGGTAAGGTTGAATTTCGTAATGACTCTAGCGGTAACGTACATTGCGTTGTGGGTAAGATGTCTTTTGATGAGCAAATGCTTGTTGAGAATATCGACGCGTTATTGGCTTACGTTAACTCGCTTAAGCCCGGCACGCAGAAAGGTGTTTACGTGCGTAATATTGCACTGACATCTACGATGGGACCAGGAATTTCAATCGCAGTTTAAGTTGCCGGCATAGATAAATCATAAGCGGATGTTTCCGCGTTTTACATACACTGATAGCCTCGATGCTGCTTAAGGTGGAGTTATGAGTAGAGTAGTTAAAGAAATGATTCTCCAAGAAATTGAGAATCGCCTGGATGGAACTCGCGACCTGGTCGTGATAGATTCCTCTCGACTGGACGCTGTTTCAGATAATACGTTTCGCATTGCGATGCAGGACAAAGGAATTCATCTGCTGACTGTGAAGAACAGTTTGATTCGCCGAGTTCTCGGTGATGACAGCGGCGAGCTTAAGCAGATTTTCACCGGGTCATCAACCGTGGCTTGGGGCGGAGAAGACGTAGTTGCTCTGTCTAGAGAAATTACCGGTCAGGTTAAAGGGTTAGAAACATTGGAGTTGAAAGGCGGATCCATTGAGGGGCAACCGCTTGATTCAACTGCCGTGGAGAGGTTGGCAAAAAGCCCAGGTCGATTGGAATTGATTTCCATTATATCAGGCCAGGCACTGTCCCCTGGTGCCAAGTTGGCAGGAGCATTGCTCGGACCAGGCGGCCATTTGGCTGGCTGCGTTAAGACCATTGCTGACAAGGATGAAGAGTAAGAAGTAGAAGGTTGTTGAGGTTTTCAGGAACCTCGCCTTTTGTGGATTGAAATATTTAGATTACAGTATTATTTGACTGAGAAGGAAATGTCATGTCGACAGAAGAAGCAACAGTAGAATTTGATGATGCCACAAAGGCGCTCGGGGACCAGATTGTCGGATTGACACTGCTTCAAGCAAAAAGCCTGTCCGATTATCTCAAAGATGCCCATGGCATCGAGCCTGCAAGTGGCGGAGCAGTCATGATGGCTGGCCCGGCTGATGGCGATGACGCAGGCGGAGCTGCTGAAGAGCAGACCGAATTTGACGTCATCCTGACCAGCTTTGGCGACCAGAAAATTGGCGTCATTAAAGCCGTTCGAGTCATCACTGCCTTGGGACTGAAAGAAACCAAGGAATTGGTTGAAAGTGCACCAAAAGCAGTCAAGGAAGGTGTCTCGAAAGAAGATGCTGAAAAACTTGTTGCAGACATCGAAGCTGCTGGTGGATCTGCAGAGATCAAGTAGTGCTTGATCAAATAGCGGTGCTTTGAGCCGGTAGTGATTTTGCAGCTTGGCTCAAGGTGTTCGTTAATTTGATTCGCTGTCCCATTGAATGGGTCAGCGGGGGCTCCTATAGATTTGTCAGTTGCTATTTTATAGATATTCGGTAAGATTCTGAGTATTGGTAAAGGTTGGTTTCTGCTGATTGGGTGTTTTGTGCTATTTCGGGCGATTATAGCGGGTATTATTGATATTCTCGATCGACGGGTAAGCCTTGTCGTTTTCGGGGATATTCTGCATTGTGGGGATAACATCTCAGGCCTGGATGGTTTGGGGGAATCGTTATGTCTTCGATCTTACCTGCGTTTGAAATCTGCAAAGATTTCCGCTTGTTGTGTCTCATCTTGCCAGGATCCCTGGAATTCCCTGCATCTGCCTGGTGGGGCAGGTTGAAATTCCGTGTTGTTAATTTGTTCTGTGTCGCAGATTAACTGAGTTTTATTTTGCTTTTCGGTTTTTGAGGGAGAGAACCACATGCCCGTGCCTGTCCAACGTGTGATAGCTGTTAATGAGACTCGCAATACTGGAAAAATGCAGAGCTCTTACGAAGTATCTGGCTTGGCTCGGATTCAGACTGATGCCTATGCGAGGTTTGTGCAAGCTGACGTCGAGCCGTCACGCCGCAAGCCTACCGGCCTAGAAGAAATCCTTCGAGAGATTTTTCCTATCGAGAGTTTTGATGGTCAGTACCGTCTTGAATATGTCAAGTACGAACTAGGAAAATGCCGGTACTCTCCGGTTGAGTGCAGGCAGTTACGATTGACGTATGGTCGCCCGCTTCGTATTTGGTTGCGATTGCAGAAAGAGCAGACAATAGAGGAGGAAGTCTATCTTGGCGATCTTCCGATAATGCTCGGCGGCGGAGAATTTATCGTTAATGGAGCAGAACGATGTGTTGTCAGCCAGTTGCATCGTTCTCCAGGCGTTGATTTTGTGATGACTGCCGAGCCGGGTGAGCGAAAAACTCACTCCTGCCGAATCATTCCTGAACGTGGTAGTTGGATTGAACTACTCATTAGTAAGAAAGAAGCGCTGAACGTACGGATTGATCNAAGCGGTAAGTTTTCTGCGATGACGTTGCTTCGGGCGATGAGTAAAGATCATTCTACGGACTCCGAATTAGTCCATATGTTCTACGAGACTGAAAAGCAAAAAATTACTCGCAACACGACAACTGAATCGTTGACTGGTCGCGTTGCCGCTGAAGACATTGTCTATCCAGCGGGTCATGAAAAATGTGGCGAAATCATTGTTGAGTGTGCTCATGGGTTTATTGAGGCTCAATCGCTGGAGTTGCTTGAGTCGGGAATTAAAGANATTGACTTAGTGGTTAAAGTTGTTGACCCGCTGATTATCAACAGTATCCTCGAAGACAGCACAACGAGTCATGAAGAAGCTATCCTACGAATCTACCAACGGCTTCGTCCGGGTAATCCTCCGCAGTTAGACAAAGCGCGTGACCTGTTCCACGAAAAGTTCTTTGATTTGAATCGTTATCGATTGGGTCGAGTGGGCCGTTTTCGCATCAATCGGAAATTCAATCAGACGGTCTCCGATGAAGAGATGACGCTTCGTCCAGAAGACTATGCAAACGCGATTCACTATCTTCTTAAATTGCGATCCGGCGACGACTCTGTTTACCTGGATGATATCGATAACCTGGGGAATCGTCGTCTTCGAACGATTGATGAATTGGCCAGTGATGAGATCCGTAAGGGGTTTTTGAAGCTCCGGAGAACTGTCCAGGAGCGAATGAGTTTGAAGGATGTCGAAACGATGACTCCTCGGACTTTGGTTAATCCTAAGAGTATTTCTGCTGCGATTGATTTTTTCTTTGGCAGAAGTGAACTGTCTCAGGTAGTTGATCAGACCAATCCACTTTCGATGTTGGCCCATGAGCGACGATTGAGTGCGTTGGGGCCTGGCGGTCTGAATCGTAAACGAGCCGGTTTTGAAGTACGCGATGTGCATATTTCTCATTACGGTCGTATTTGTCCGATTGAAACTCCTGAAGGTACCAACATTGGACTGATCTCCAGC
The DNA here is from genome assembly GCA_016765335.1 of Planctomycetaceae bacterium. GTDB lineage: Bacteria > Planctomycetota > Planctomycetia > Planctomycetales > Planctomycetaceae > Rubinisphaera. Next base: position 4,771 of record JAESQE010000137.1, on the reverse strand, counting down.
TTGGCTCTTTATTCAAAAGTCGACGATTACGGCTTCTTGATTACGCCTTACCGTAAAGTTGATAAGGGTCGTGTCACAGACGAAATTGAATGGTTGCGAGCAGACGAAGAAGCGAACGTCTATGTGACACCAGCTGATGTCAAGCTGAAGGACGGTATGCTTGCAGATAGTCGCGTTCTTTCACGGTATCGATATGAATTTGTCTGGACAGAATCAGATAGTATTCAGTACGTTGATATTTCTCCGAGTCAGATGGTGGGTGTTTCTGCGGGTTTGATTCCGTTTCTTGAACACGACGATGCAAACCGTGCATTGATGGGTTCAAACATGCAACGTCAAGCAGTGCCTTTGCTCATCACTGAGCAGCCAATTGTCGGTACAGGCATGGAGAAAATTGTTGCTGAAAACACGGGCATGTCAGTTTATGCCGAGAAGGCTGGCAAAGTGACCTACGTAGATGCAACTGTCATCGAAATTGATGGCAAGCGATATCCGCTGCGTAAATATACTGGTCTGAATGAAAGAACTTGCTTGAATCAGAAGCCGTTGGTTTCGATCGGGGATCGAGTCAAAAAAGGTCAACTGCTTTGTGACACAGCTGCGACTAAGGACGGCGAATTAGCGTTGGGTCGTAATGTGATGGTCGCCTTTATGTCGTGGGATGGTTACAACTTTGAAGATGCTATTATCCTTTCTCAGCGACTGGTTAAAGAAGACGTTTATACTTCGATTCATATTGATGAATTTGATGTAGAGATTCGTGAGACGAAGCTTGGTCGTGAAGAGTTTACACGAGACATTCCCAATGTGAGCGAAAAGGCACTTCGGCATCTTGATGAAAACGGCATCGTGCAAATTGGAACGGCCGTGTCTCAAGGTGATATTCTTGTCGGAAAAGTGACACCTAAGGCAAAAACAGAACTGACTCCAGAAGAAAAACTTCTGCATGCCATTTTCGGTCGAGCTGGGGAAGATGTCAAAAATGAATCACTTGAAGCTGCCAGTGGTATTGGGGGCATTGTGATTCATACCGAGAAGTTCTCTCGTCGAATGAGTCTGACAGAAGGAGAGAAAAAGTCCTACGAAGCCGAATTGAAAAAGGCAGAGAACGCCGGCAACGAATTAGTTGCAACAGCCTTTAGGCAATTCCTGGAATCATTCCAGACTGCATTGGGCNAAAAGCTCACTGATGATGACGGAGCTGAGTTGAGTTCCATCGAAGACGACAAGATATTAACAGATCTTGCTGAAGGGTTCCTGGAGCGATTTGACCAACTTGATATTCGTAGTCCGCAAAAGATTGCTGACTGCAAAAAAGTAATTGCTGATAGTTGGAGTTCAGTCCAGGAAACCCTCAATGAACGAGACGCTAAACTGAATACATTGAAACGTGGCGATGAGCTGCCTAACGGTGTTTTGCAGATGGTTAAGGTTTATGTGGCTTCGAAGCGTCAAATTTCGGTTGGTGACAAAATGGCTGGTCGCCATGGTAACAAGGGTGTGATTTCCAAAATCCTGCCGATCGAAGATATGCCTTATCTGGCTGATGGAACTCCTGTTGATATCATTCTTAATCCTCTAGGTGTTCCGAGTCGTATGAATGTTGGTCAGATTCTGGAGACACACTTAGGTTGGGCTGCCCAGAAACTTGGTTTCCGTGCACTTTGCCCGGTGTTCGATAGTATCGACGAAGAGGAAATCTTCGAGTTGATGGGTGAAGCTGGTTTGCCAACAGATGGTAAGGTTCAACTGTTCGATGGACGAACTGGAGAAAGTTATGATCAGCGAACCACAGTCGGCCAAATCTACATGCTGAAACTGCATCACTTGGTTGATGACAAAGTTCATGCACGTGCTACCGGCCCATATTCTTTGATTACTCAGCAGCCTTTAGGTGGTAAAGCTCGCTTTGGGGGTCAGCGATTTGGTGAAATGGAAGTGTGGGCGTTGGAAGCCTACGGAGCAGCTTACATTCTCCAAGAGCTATTGACGGTCAAGAGTGATGATGTCGAGGGACGTACCAAGATTTACGAGTCAATGGTTAAGGGTCAAAATACCCTTGAGGCAGGAACTCCTGCGAGTTTCGATGTGCTGAGCAACGAAATTCGTGGTTTATGTCTGAATATGCAACTTGAAAAGACATCCGTCTAATCAAGTTGTCCGGCCTGTGTCCTGGCTGCATTGCCAGCGAGGACACATATTTAACTTGCTACATTTTTACTACAGCAAGGCCAGTTATCATTTTTTTCATTCACTCATTTGAGTGAGGAGCCTATTTGTGAGCACCGGTGATATTCAGTACGAACGCGTGAACGACTACGGGGCGATTACTATCCGCCTGGCAAGTCCTCAGGATATTCGTGGGTGGTCCTTTGGCGAAGTCAAAAAGCCAGAAACGATTAACTACCGGACATATCGTCCCGAACGGGATGGCCTGTTCTGTGAACGAATCTTTGGTCCTGAAAAGGATTGGGAATGTGCCTGCGGTAAATATCGTGGCATGAAATACAAAGGGATGATCTGTGATCGCTGTGGCGTAAAAGTTACACACAGTCGCGTTCGCCGAAAACGAATGGGGCACATTGAACTGGCTGCACCTGTCGTGCATATTTGGTTCTTCAAATCCATGCCTAGTCGCTTGGGTGCGTTGCTGAACATTAAAACAAGCAGCTTAGAAAAGGTTGTTTATTTTCAGGATTATCTTGTCATTGATCCAGGCGATACTCCTCTGCGTCGCGGGCAATTATTGACCGAAGATGAAGCTCGACTTGCCAAAGAAAAGTATGGTGATGGCGAGTTTGAAATTGAAATGGGTGCTGAAGCTGTCCGGAAGATGCTTCGCAAGTTAGATCTTGTTGAAGAATCTTCAGAGCTACGTAAAGAACTGAAAACAACCAATAGTCAGCAAAAAATCCGTGATATTACCAAACGACTGAAGATTATTGAAAGCCTGCGTGACAGTAACAATAGTCCAGAGTGGATGGTGTTGGATGTTATTCCAGTTATCCCACCAGAGCTTCGTCCTTTGGTCCTTTTGGATTCAGGCAACTTTGCAACCAGTGACTTGAACGATTTGTATCGTCGAATCATCAACCGTAACAATCGGCTCAAAAAGCTTGTCGATTTGAATGCGCCTGAAGTCATTGTGCGCAACGAAAAACGCATGCTTCAGCAAGCTGTTGATTCGCTGTTTGATAACACACGTTGTAAGCGACCGGTGCTTGGTTCGTCGAACCGACCATTGAAATCTTTGACAGATATGATCAAAGGTAAACAAGGTCGTTTCCGTGAAAACCTGTTGGGTAAACGTGTCGATTACTCTGCTCGTAGTGTGATTGTTGTTGGCCCTGACTTAAAGCTTCACCAGTGCGGACTTCCTAAGAAGATTGCACTCGAATTGTTTCAGCCGTTCGTAATTCGTCGTCTGAAAGAACTTGGGCATGCGGACACAATCAAATCTGCCAAGCGTATGCTTGAACGCAAAGATGAAGACGTCTGGGATATTCTCGATGAAGTGATTACGAATCATCCTGTGATGCTTAACCGAGCACCGACATTGCACCGCATGGGTATCCAGGCCTTCATGCCGGTTTTGGTCGAAGGAAACGCGATTCGAGTCCATCCGTTGGTCTGCAAAGGATTCAATGCAGACTTTGATGGTGACCAGATGGCGGTTCACTTGCCATTGTCCATCGAAGCACAAGTTGAAGCAACGACATTGATGCTTTCAACGAACAATATTTTCAGCCCGTCAGACGGTAAGCCGATTATTACTCCATCACAGGATATTGTGATGGGTTGTTATTACATGACGGTGAGAAAGATTAAGCGTATTGGCGAAGAATTAGTGTTTTCTTCAGTCAATGAAGTTTACATGGCATTGGAGCACGAGAAGGTTTCGCAGCACGCGGTTGTGAAACTTCGTCTTCCTAAAGGTGTCGTCGTTAAAGGTGACGGAGAAACGACTCATAAATCTGGTGGGATCATTGAAACGACCGTTGGTAGGATTTTGTTTAACGAAGAAATCGTTGCCGATGGAATGGCCTACTACAACCGAACGATGAAAAGTCGAGATCTCTCTAATGTGATTTCAGACTGCTACCTTGCGTTAGGGCGTCGAGAAACTATCGATTTGCTGGATCGCATGAAAGAGGTTGGTTTCAAACAATCTTCTAAGAGCGGTCTTTCATTCGGTACCAGCGATTTGCGTACTCCTCCGAGCAAAGAGAAATTTATTAGTGATGCCGAAGCTCTGGTTGTGAAGCAACAAAAACTTTACAACCGCGGAATCATCACCAACCAGGAACGATATAATAAAGTCCTCGATATTTGGTCAAAAGTTCGCGAAAACATCACAGCTGAGATGATGGTTGAGATGGAAAATGATATTCGGGAAGATGGTGATTACATCAACCCGATTTTCCTGATGTCAGACTCTGGTGCTCGTGGTGGTGTCGAACAGATTCGCCAGCTGGCTGGTATGCGTGGACTGATGGCGAAACCAAGTGGTGAAATTATCGAAACTCCGATTAAGGCGAGTTTCAAAGATGGTCTCACCGTTCTGGAATACTTCAGTTCGACACATGGTGCCCGTAAAGGTCTGGCTGATACTGCACTGAAAACGGCAGACAGTGGATACCTTACACGTAAGCTGGCTGATGTTTGCCAGAATGTTGTCATCACGATGGATAATTGTGGGACGACTCAGGGGATTACCAAAGGTGTTGTTTACCGTGGCGAAAATGTTGAAGTCAGTTTGGCTGATGCAATT
>JAESQE010000136.1 GCA_016765335.1 Planctomycetaceae bacterium | reverse complement strand
GAACAAAGTGGCTCGCGAATTTCGGGTCACCGTGAAAGGCATGCGATCAAGCACCCGAGAGCAGGAATTTCTTATTCCGCGACAAGTCGGTATGTACCTTGCTCGAAATATGATGCAAGCGAACTACGCCAAGATTGGTCACTTTTACGGTCATCGCAGTCACAGCACCGTCATGCATGCCTGCAAAGCTTTGCAGGGGAAAATCAAAGATTCCCCTGAACTTGATTACCGGATCAACCAATTAACAAGACAATTGCAAGGCCATCCCGGGAAACCAAAATAAATCATAGGCGAGCCAGATCAACAATAGATCTGGTCACCTTCAAATCAGGAGTTTTAGATGCCGCGAGCCGGGACGTATCACGGGAAACCGTTGTTGTCGAATCATCAAAAAAGTTGGCTGTGGGGAACGATCCCGGTTTGGGAAACGTTGCACGCGAACCGTTGGCCAATTTATGAATTGGTCTTGAGTACTTCTGCTTCCCAACCGATTCATCAGCAATGTCTCGATGTGGCTGAAAATCGTGGCATCACCATCAGAACAGAAGCTTCTTCTCGACTGCAACAACTGTGTGGTTCAACCGACCATCAAGGCCTGCTCGCATTGATGGGACCATTTCCTTACACGCCGATTTCGCAACTTCTTGAATTTGTAAACCCAACCGATGTGATCGTGCTATTGGATCGTTTGCAAGATCCCTTCAATGCCGGGGCGATCATTCGCAGCGCAGCAGTTTTCGGCGTGCAAGGGATTGTGATCGGAACCGAGTCACAAGTCGGCATGACAAGCCACGTGGCTCGCAGTTCAGCTGGGACCGTGAATCAATTGCCGGTTAGTCGTGTAGAAAATCTAAATGAAACCGTGGCACAACTGCAACAGCACGGCTACCAAATATTGGCAACAACGGCTGATGCAAAAGTTTCCGTTACTGATATCCGAGCTTCTTCAGATCAACAGCACCCCGTGGTCGTCATCATCGGAAATGAAGCCAGCGGAGTATCCCCAGACTTGCTTTCCCTTTGCGATAAAGAAATTTCCATCCCCATGAAAGGGACCGCCGAATCCCTCAACGCCGCAGTCGCCGCCGGCGTCGTACTGTTCGAATTGACCAAATAACGTCTAACTAAGCATCTACACCGGGTAGCTCATACGATCCCGTCCAGGGTCGTGTGAGTTGCGAAGCAACAAGAAGCAACACCCTCAGTTCTCAACAAACAATCAAAGTTGGATTCCAGAAGGTAGGATGCGGTGCTTGCACCCACCATCGTGTGCCTGTTGATTCTCTAAGCCAAAAAGCTGGGTGAACCTGTCGGTTGTCAGTTCGTAGGCATCTGAGGTTTTTACGTAACCCAGCATTGCGAATTTGCACGTTGTAATCTATTTGCTACACCAATCGGGTTGCCAACGAAATGTTCCACTTCCATAGTGCCATGCTTTTTTCAATCCAGTCGTCCCGTTGATCAGTTCTAAATTGCTTTTTACATCCAATGCATCAATATCTTGTTCTGCATCGTTTGCATGATTGCAATAAAGCAGATGATCAGGATTGAACCCGCTTGGTTTTGGTCCTTCGCGAAAAAAACTATGGCTCCAGTCAATAATGTGATATTTAATCAGATGCTCGTCATAAAAAATATTCCATGGTCTCAAATCTGCGTGAACTAGCCCTATTGACTTTAAGTCATCAACAAATTCCATAAGGCTCGTTTTGAGATGAGGAAAGTCTTTACCAATTTCCCATATCAACTCTCCAGTTGCTTTTTCCATAATCACATAATCGCCAATGATTTCTTGAATCTTTGGTGTATGTCGAATTTGACCTTGCTTGGCCTGAATATTGCGAAGATGAGAAATGTCCTTTGGTTTTTGGGCAATGCTCTCAACACCATCACGCGTCACCGTTATTACTTCAAAATCAAGCTGAGTGGAACCGCGATAAGCTGGTCGTTTCTCAACCTTACACTCATAACCTTGACCTTTTTAGAATGCTTAAATCCATCAACGGTACATCCTCCAATCGATAGGAACACAGTTTTTCGCCGGGATACGCTCCGCTATCCCAGCCTACGATCACATTCAGTCGATGCGATTTTTTCGGTGCGGAGCTTACGTAGGGTAACAGATACGGCGACTGCTCGAAACCGCACTGATGGACAAGTCTCTGGAGTCGGTGATTCTGTCGGCAATTGATTATCCTCGTTCACAGAATTGACGACCGACAGGTTCACCCAGCGTTTTGGTATTAGGGAATCAACAGGCACACGATGATGGGTGCAAGCACCACATCCTACAATTGAAATCGCGATTTGATTGTTCGTTGAGAGCTGAGGATTGACCGAATGTTAAACATCTACGGACAATTTTTTACTCCTGGAAATACGAGTCGCCAGTAAGCAAAACCACAAAAGTTCGCAACTTCAAAATTGACGCCAGCGAGTGAGTTTCATAACGCGATGGATTCGTTGTTATTCCACTGCACAGATCAGGCATTTAAGATAGGAGTTTTCCGGACAAGTTGTCGAGACAGGATGGTCGGCTGCTTGTCCGCGTGATTCGAGAATTCTGACTTTTCTTCCCGCTTCGATGGCAGCCTTGGCGACGTAGGATACAAAATCATCTCGTGAGACCAAGCCCGAGCAACTGCACGTGACTAGAATTCCGCCAGGTTTGAGAAGATTCATCGCTGCCAAATTCCATTTGAAGTAGGCCTTGGCTGCTCTTTGTAACCCGCCTCGACTGCGTGCGAATTTTGGCGGATCAAGTACGACGCCATCGTATTTGGTTTGGCAAGATTCAAGATACTTCTGAGCATCAGACTGCGTAAAATCACACNGGCTGTCCAATTCGTTGAGAACGGCATTCTGTTCTGCAATCTTTAATACATTGGCTGAAGAATCGACGCCGGTGACATGGGTAGCTCGACCATGTTTGAGAGCATTGAAAGCGAAGCCACCTGTGTAACAGCAAACATCAAGAACCTCACCCTGCAAATAACGGGCAGCGGCTAGTCGATTGTCGCGTTGATCGTAATAGAAACCGGTCTTTTGTCCTTCGCAGACATCAACACCGTAAGTCAGTCCATTTTCCTCGATGAACAATGGACGGGGTGGAGCTTCGCCTCGAAGTAGACCATCAGCCGTTGTGAGGCCTTCAGCAGCAGTCATCCCTTTTTCTGTACGAAGCCAAATTCCTTTCGGGGCCAACAGTTCGGTGAGGATGTCACAGATTAAATCGGAACGCTTGGCCAAGGCTCGGCTCGTAAACTGCACAGCAAGCCAATCGCCAAAGCGATCAACGGTTAATCCGGAAAGCCCATCTGCTTCACTGAAAATGAGACGGCACGCCTTGAAGGTTGATTCTTCCGGGAACATGTGCTGACGAACCGCGATGGCAGATTCAATACGCTGTTTCCAGAAAGCTGCATCTAAAGGTTGATCAACCTTCCAGTTATATAATCGGATTTGAATTTGACTGTCCGGATTGAACAGCCCTCGGGCAATCGCTTTTCCCTCTTGGGAAACGACTAAAACTTCATCCCCGGCTTCCAGGTCTTTAGGAAATTTTCCGATTGCACCTGCAAATACCCAGGGGTGTTGAGAAAAGAAAGGCAGCGCACGACGAGGCTTGAGAATAACTTGGGGGAGAGCTTCGGTAGACATTCAGAAATTCCTGGCTCGGCTTAGCATTCGTGCAGTTAACGATAGTAGCCGTATTTTTAACGATAGTATATGCTTGCGAGACGAAAGCTGATTGTCAGCACCGTCTGGCCCACTGCTATTGGCTGGGCACTATAGCGGATCTATGCAGAGAAATGTGGAATTGCTTTTAAATTTGGTGTCCGATTATGAAATGGAATCTCCCGCTCAAGCCTGACATGCACATCACTGCGATGGGGCTGGGATTATTTGGAGGTCAACTGGCTGCCATCCGACATTGTGCAGAGTTGGGTGCACAGGTGCTTGTGACGGATCAATCGACACCCGAGCTACTGGCCGAATCGGTCGCGAGCTTGCAGCATTACCCGAACGTATCGTTTCGCTTCGGGCTTCATCAGCTTAAAGATTTTGCGTTTGCAGATCTCATTGTCGTTTCCCCAGCCGTGCCCGCTTCGCATGCTTGTTTGCAGGCCGCTGTCCAGCGAGGGGTTCCGATTGTTACCGAGATCGAACTTTTTCTGGCGAATTGTGACAGTCCCATTATTGCGGTTTCGGGAACGGTTGGGAAATCAACAACTGCAACAATGATTCAGCACCTACTCGATCAGCTCGGCATTGTAGTCCATCTGGGAGGTAATATCGGAAAAAGTTTACTTCCAGAAGTTGAGGAAATCACGCAGCACGACTGGGCCATTCTAGAACTGAGTAGCTTTCAACTTCATTGGCTCTCACGCAATCAATGCTCATTCGATGTGGCTGTTCTCACGAACTATTTCCCGCATCATCTCGATTGGCATCGCGAAGAAAAAAGTTATCGGGAGTGCAAGCAGAATTTGTTTCGGGATCAAACCTCCGAGCAGTTGGCTGTGTTGCCGATTGGTTTAAAGCAGGATACGAACTGGGGGGCACAAGGCGAGCGAATTTATTTTGGGCCAGATGATTCCATCGATTCTCTGGAACGCTGGCCTGCTCATATCGGCATTAATGCTCAAGCTGCGATTGCGGTTGCAGACTGGATCTGTCGCAAGAAACACATCGAAATTACACGGAAGGAACTCGCGTTGCTGTTGGCGGATTTTCAAGGGTTGCCTCATCGCATGCAGCATCTTGCGGAAAAAAAAGGGCGTCTGTTTTTTAACGATTCCAAAGCAACCAGTCCGCAAGCAACAATCGCTGCGGTGAATTCGCTGACTCAACCGACCTGGCTAATTATTGGCGGGGCGTTGGTGACAGACGATTTCGAAGAATTGATTTCCAAGCTTTGCGATTGTTCTTTGCTTCAGGGGATTGCCTGTGTAGGGGTGACGGGCCAGCGTGTTGACGATGCGATTTCACAACAAAACAATTCGATGAACCGTAGCCGGTTTTCTGATTTGCAGCCAGCGGTTAACTGGTGCTGGGAGAATTCTCAGCCAGGCGAAACCATTTTGCTCTCCCCGGCTTGCCCCAGTTACGATGAATTCTTGAACTACGAACAACGCGGGGACACCTTTGCTCATTATGTGAATGAGTTAGTCTAAAAAAGGCCGAACCTTGCTTCATTTACCCTATCCCGAGCTACGCAATTGATTCGATAAAAGGGTGGCTGGGGCGCCAATCGATTCCTGAGTTGTCCTTGAGCTGTGCTTGCAGATTGCGGGTTGCATAAAGAAAGTGGTTTTGGCCCCAGATGTTGGATACTTCTGGGGCCANAACCATNNCCTGTGAGGTCCAGTCAGTTTTGCATGGGCTGGCTATAATTACCTCAAAATTTCCATTGCACCCCAGCCACCCTTTTGTTGATTTGCTTTGGGCATCGTAAGCGGCAAGGCGCTAGCCGCCGGTGTTTTGGTGGAGACCGCTTAATTACTAAAACACCTCAGCGAATGCCCGAAATCTTCTGCGTAATCCGCAAAATATGAACAACCGGTATCTTCACCGAAGTTCGCTGTCCTGCATTCCCTGCATGATGTATTTCTACCTCCTGCATCCAATAGGCAAGGTACTTATTTAAGAGCATCTCTTGAATAGCAGGTTGATTCACGCAGATGCCCTGGGGTAACCTTGGTGTTTTCTGAAAACTAAGCAAAACATAGATACGGAATTCAATAAAACACCCGAATAAGCATCTTTTTATGATGCGTCTTTCAAATCGATAGCAATCAAGTAGATCGCATGAGTACATCAATCATTCCACTCAGTGAGTTACGGCAGGGCGCCATCCTGCCAGCTGCAATTTACGATGCTCGCAACTCGCAGTTACTGCTGCTAAGTAGTGGGATCAAGTTGACGCAGGAGAAAATAGCAAGTCTCGAAAAACGCGGCGTCAGCAAAATTGTAATTGATAGCAAATTTGCTGGATCGATCCAGGGTGCCGCATCAGGTAACAGTGCTACAGCAAGTCGCTATGTTTCGACCGAGCGACGTAAAAGAAGCCCGCGAGAAAACCAGGTTCTCAACGAACTGCGACTCCAAAAATCAAATCCAACGGTCTCGCTTTCAAGAATTCTGAAAAAGCCAGCCACTCCTCTGTATGACAGACAGATGGAAAATAACATTAATTTTGCTCACAAAAAGCATGCTCAATACCTGGGGCAATTTTTGACAGAGCTATGTGCTGAGTCCAGTTCAACTGTTCGATGCGATCCCCTTTCTGAAATTGCGAATGAATCGGTCTGCCTGATGCTGGGAGACATTGATCTATTCGTAAAATTGGCCATCGAATCGGGACAGACAGAAAAAGAAAACGGGCACTGCCTTAAAGTCGCAAAACTTGCAATGTCCATTGCTACAATTCTTGAGTACAACAAGGATGATATTTGCCACCTGGGCATGGGCTGTATGATGTCTCGCATTGGAATTGGCGAAGACATTCAACAATTAATTAACCTTCCAAGGCGGTTTACACCTTTGGAATGCCTGGAAATGAAAAAGCACGCTTCCAGAAAAATGAGACTTCTGGAACAAATTTCCGGACTCTCTCCGACATCACAACAAGTTGCCTGGCTGATTCACGAACGCTGGAATGGCTCGGGCTACCCTCGTGGTCGAGCTTCCCATCAAATCCCTCCACTTGCCCGAATTGCATCTGTCGCAGACACCTATGTTGCAATGACATCTGATCGCCCATTTCAGCAAGCCACTCAGCCTTACAAAGCGATAGAGGCAATCCTTGACGAAACCAGAAGAGGATTATTCGAACCCAATGCCGTCAGAGGCCTGCTACGCACAATTTCGCTTTTCCCACTCGGTTCGTATATCGAATTATCAAATAAAGCGTATGCAGTCACGATTCGAAACCATATTGACCATTACGACAGACCCACCGTGAAAGTAGTCTGTGATTCGTTTGGCTTGCCTATCCAGCAAACGGTCNTCGTCCTTTTTGAGCAACAGGAACTTCAAATTACACGGAGCCTCTGTTCCAATGAAGTGGAAAACCTCCTCAAGAAAAGAGCTCAGCACAACAAAGTGTTGGATTCCACGATGAATCACAGCGAAGAATCTACATTGGTGTAAAACGCCCTTAGGGAGGTCAGTTCAGCCTCTCTGATTTGCAATTTATCCCGAACCATGAAAAGCGATCTCTTGTCCTGTTGACAGCTGCATTTTGAATTGCATAATGCTGCTCTGTAAAGAGATTTGGCTAAGCTGAATCAAGCAATTTAGCCTGTTCTGTTGACCAAATCGCAATCAGTTGCAAAAAGCCAGGGCAAGTTGTTACAGTACACGCAGATGGCTCAGCAAACGCTGAAATCATCAAACGGCTGCCCTGTCAGCCAATACTTTGCAAAGCTTGGCTTTGCACCAAAATACAGGGCGATTAGCTCAGTTGGTTAGAGCGCCATGTTTACACCGTGGATGTCGTGGGTTCGAGTCCCTCATCGCCCATTTTTGCACACATTAAGACGCCTGAAACTCTGTGTTTCAAGCGTCTTAATGTGTTTGTTGTACACTGCATTCTGCACACATTCTGCACACGGCTCAACCGCTTCTGAGTTGTAAGCCTTAATCATCTTGGTTAGTTCAGCGAAGTAGGGTCCGCTATTGCGGACCGATTGCAAAGGCATGCCAATTGTTTCGCTGCAATTAATTGGTGAGTGACGTAGAGTCTGCTGTGCAGACCGATTGTGGGCTGTCAAGATCTTGGGGCTGTGGTGAGCAGGAACCCGTCACATTCCGTATCATGAAAACAATGTTGGTGAGTAAACACGGTCTGCACAGCAGACCCTTGTATCTTACTTGGACTGTCTTTTCTTCTTTGTTTTTATTAGAAAACAAAGACCTTGGCACCGGTCTTGCAAGACCGGTGTCAAGGTGCGC
>JAESQE010000135.1 GCA_016765335.1 Planctomycetaceae bacterium | reverse complement strand
TCAGGGGGAACGTGATATTCGCATGGCCAAGTTAAAACAAAAGATCTCGGGTTGTTTCCGCGGTGCAGAGGGTGGCCACATCTTCGCCACGCATTCGTGGCTACGCCTCAACACTTCGCAAAAACAGACAAAATATCCTCGAAGGCATCGAATCCGCCTTCACTTCTACGCCAATCCTGCCACACTGCGTTCCTACCGCTGAGTAGTTACGTTAATTGCTTTAACACCTCATTTCGGGGGTTGGCTTGTTAGGAATTGCAGGGCTTCGGTGACGCGGATTCTTTGATGCGAGGACATGATCAGGAATTTGTCTCTTTGTGATTTTTGTGGTTCGAATAACAGGAAGCCATCATCTTCAATGCTAACTTTCCTGCTTGAGAGAGTTGAAAGTAGTTGTGGTTGGGGCGGACAGATTGTAGGACGCTGGTCAAATCCCAGCAGGGGCGATCATGGTTGGGGCCACAGTGGAGCAGGTAGGCTTCTTTGACGATGTGGTGCCTGGTGTAGTTGTAATCCTGAAAGATGCTTTGGCGGGGGTAAGCAACAGCGATTCCAATTTCAAATCCGCTCCAAATAACGGGAACATTTTCTGGCCAGTTTTTGGCGAAGCGTTGCATGGAATCGATGCCATTGCGGACGTTGGCTTCTAAAAAATGTTTGTCGCCTTTGATTGGTTCAAACGCTCCTGCCATGACCGATGCCAGTTTCACTTTCTTGCTAACCAGCTCTGGTCCGGAAAGTGGGCTGTGTTGATCTGGTTTCGAATCGAGAAGATCGGCGAGGTTGGATGCCAAGCCAACTTGAATGATGACCACGCTGTGGTCTGCCTGGGCTGCCAGTGTTTTTCTTAACAGGGTAACAGCATTGGGCAAGTTTTCGTTTGAAGTGACATCATGTGGATAACGGAATTTTCCGTTATCTTTTTTTAATGCCAGGTGCAGGAATTTGCTTTCCCGTTTTTGCGCATCGGCAGTAACACCAATGGGAATATTCGGGCGACCATAAAATGTGTTGACTGCATCAGTGAAGGGGCCGGTCAGCGGATTGATTTTGGAAATGGTGACTGCCAACAAGTCACACTCTTTTCGATCAGCCATGGTGTGCAGCATCGCTAACGCGAGAACATCATCGACGTCTCCAGTGATGTCGGTATCGAAGATAACTTTCACTGGCTCAGCTGCATTTGCACTAAAAACGGAGACGTAACACATTAATAGTGCTACGGTACAATTTACGAAAAGCGAGTGAACTAGATTCATAGAGAGCATGGAGGTCATCTTTCAGTCAGTTCTGTTTTGAGGATTGTGTTCTCGGATATTAATTCGAAGAACTACAGCTCCAAACCGGATCGCCCAATATGTCGAATTTGGGACTGATGCCCAGGCCTGGTTCTAATGAGGCAGACATTCGCCCGTTGACGCGCTGCGGTGCGCCATCGGCAATCGATGTTGTGACGTAACTATTGAAATCGGCGGAAGTGAAAAGGTATTCTGTGGGTGTGCTATGGGCAAGGTGCGAAATGGCAGCTGTGATGATGTCGCCGCCCCAGCTATCTTCCAGCGTCATGGCAATTCCCAGGGAGACGCATAAATCACGGGCTTGTCTGGCCTTTGTTAAGCCGCCAAACTTACTGATTTTGATGTTCACAACATCCATTGCATTGTCAGCAACGCCTTGAAGAATCGCATCAACAGAATCGATCACTTCATCAAGCACAAAAGGCAGCGTTGTATTTTTTCGTATGCTCAGGCATTGTTTGTACGTTGCACACGGTTGCTCGATATAGACATCGATATCGCTAACAGCACTGACGACTCGCATCGCTTCGTGCATCAGCCAGCCGGTGTTGGCATCAGCAATCAGTTTGTCTTCTGGTTGGAGAACTTTTCGGGCTGCTCGAATTCGCTCGATGTCTTCGTTGGGGTTGCCTCCGACTTTTAATTGGAAGCGACGGTATCCTGCTTCTCGATAATCTGCAACATTTTGAGCCATCTCTTCAGCTGGTCGCTGGGAGATTGCTCGATACAAAACAACGTCTTCGCCGTAGCGACCACCGAGTAAATGACAAACCGGCATTTGAGCCGCTTTGCCAAGAATGTCCCAGCAAGCCATATCGATTGCAGATTTAACGTAAGGATGACCTTTCATTTCGGTATCCATCTTCATGTTGATGGATTGTAATTGAGTGGGGTCTTGTCCGATAAGAAGGGGTGCCAATTCCTGGATTCCCGCTCGGGCACCTGTTGCATACGCTGGGAGGTAAACCGGTCCTAACGGGCAAACTTCGCCGAAGCCTGTGATGCCTGCATCGGTTTCGATTTGAACCACGGTCGAATCAAAAACATCGACGCTTTTTCCTTCAGACCAACTGTAGTTGCCCTCAACCAGTGGAAGATCTACCTGATAAACTTTGAAGCCTGTGATTTTCATTTATCGATTAATCCTTTTTCTTGTTTCGTTTGATTGCCTCTGCTCGGATTAATTTTTTAGCTGTGTTGAGTCGTTCGGGCCATTTGAATTTTGGTGATTTTGTGGGATCGTAACCTTGCATATGGCCAGCCAGTCGAGTCGTCGGTTTTGTATAGGCTAGCTTGGTTGATCCGAAAACTTCTTCGCATAAGCTTGCCAGATCAGGATCGTACTCGATCAATTCTTCACGAGTATCGACATGATTGTGGTCGTGGTCGGGTTGTCGATTATTGTTAAACCACGATTGCACCCCTTCAGCGAAGTATTCGGCATAGGTTGTCGAAGCGTATTTCCCCTTCCATAAGCCTTGATCCAATGCTTTTTGGTAGGTCTTTTTTAGCCGGGTATCAAATGTGGGATCGAAATTGACCATGCCTCGCAGGTGGATGTTATGAGCAAATTCGTGGATCAGAATATTTTCGGTGGAATACGGATCTCCTTCAAAGCAAAGTAAGTTTTCTTCGCCGCAGGAACAGACCGGATCTGTTTTCGAACCGCCCAGCCCCCTGGCTCGTGCATCCCAGAAATCTTTAGGTTTCATGTGGGAATGTTCGGGAATGTTTGTTGTGTATTCATTATAAGCCATAATGATCATTCTCGAACCGCTGTCGACCATCGCTTTACGGATGTCGGGCCGTTGGGCAAGCATCATGTCGATTAGAAAAGCCGCTTCGAGCAGTGCGTAATCGTTGACTTTTTCTGACGCAATGATCGGGTAGCCGCTGGCGCTGACGTACTTTTTGTAGAACGGGTCCAACTTCATCGAAGCAGGCGGAGCCGTGACGTGATAATCAGCTGCGAGAACAGAAGTAACATTTAAAGCAATGGCAATAACAGCCACCAGCAGAATGCGAAACATTATAAAACTCCAACTTGGGTTGTCAGGGCAGTGAGCAATCATTCTACATTGAAAATGTTTTTGTTGCTTTACATAGTGTAATCAAGTGGAAGCCGGGTTTCATAGTCGAGGTAATAGTTACGTGTAATAAAAAAAGCAGGTCGCGATATTAGCGCGGCCTGCTTTTTGTTTTAGGGGTTATTGATTATTCAAGCGGGAAGCATTTCTGCAAGTTGATCGCGAAGGCGATGTCGTGCAGTGTGCAATCGACGCTTGATGGTTCCGATCGGGCTGGAGAAATCGGCGCTCATTTCCTGCAAAGACTGTCCTTTGAAGTAGAACGCGATTAATGTTTCCCGGTCGAGATCTTTCAATCTTTCAATCCCAGCTCGCAGTTGCTCTGCTCGCTCGTCCTGAACAAGTTCTTCCCAAGGTTCAGCGTCAGTGGATTGGCTGACCTGTGAAAAGATTTCAGGAGAGTAGGCAGATTCCCGTGGGCGTCGGATTGCTCGATTGATAGACAATCGAACGGCAATTCGAAGTAACCAACCAACGAATCGTTCTGGTTCACGAAGTTGTGCTAACTTGCGCATTGCTCGCAGGAAAACTTCCTGAGCAACTTCATGTGCTTCTGCGCTGTTTCGCAATCGCTTCATAACAACTGCGTAAACGATAGATTGGTATTCTTTAACGAGTTCACCGAACGCTTCCCGGTCTCCGGTTTGAGCGCTGGTAACTAACGTGATTAATTGAGTCTCATCCATGGCTTCTTGCCTTTCACGGCCGCATGATGTACTTCTTTTTGCAATCAATCAATGCGTTCATTCATAGAACACTAAAGATTGTGTTGCAGAAAACTGGATTTGTGTAAAAGCCGATTAGTCTTCTTCTAAACGTGGAAGGCTAAGGGATTTTTGAATCCAGTAAGTGAAGCTGCCATGCAGAAAAAATATTTGCAATACATAAAGTGTCCGGATCGGGAAACCAAAAGCATTTGCTTGTGGATAGCCCGGGCAGACTTGGCAGACAACAAATTGTGAGTAACTACAAAGTTACCTGTCACAATCGCCGAGCGAATGGGCCGAAATGGCGCTCGCTTGCGTGTTGCCTGGCCACCCCGAACTTTGGGATAACACTGGACAACATGCCGGTTTGAGTTTTATTAAACTCATGGGCTGTTGCCGCATCCCTTGGTAATGGGGGCGATTGCTAAATAGCCAATAGTCCAGACGTTCCACTAGCATATGGGCGACGCCACGGACACACACAAACACGGCGTTAATGTCGGCGGTAATCGCTGTCATTACGGATGTTGCATCATTAGTCGTGGTAATATTAATCATCGTCGCACCTCCTGCGGTCTCGCCGCAGCGTCTGGGTTGGATAAGAACAAGAGTTCTCGTATGAATTTACAGAAAGAAGCATCTGTTACAAGGTTTTATAAAAGAGGAGTCCAGAAACATGCCCTGATCTCAGCTTTCAAAAGCCTCATATAGATCTTCTTCTATCTGTCTGACCCTATTAACGCCAGATAGGTTCGCAATAGTTCTGGAAAAAATGGAAAAATGTCTGTTTCTTATAAAAAACCTACCATTTTGAATGGTTTTGGCCGGCTCTTTGCGGAAAAAAGGCGTTTCATCCTTTTGTTTTTTGCTCTTGCCTGTGCGTGCAGTGTGCTGTTTGAGATCCCCNCNGCATCTTGCGTATCTACCCCGTCTTGCCTTTACGGGAGATTTGTGACAAGTTGAATCATCGTATATATTCGGAAATCAAATGGAAATCAGAGGGTATTTTTCGAATCAGACTTCATCTTAACCGATGAAATAGTATAAACTTCCGGCTACTTAAACACGAACAAGCCTTAATGTTTTCCTGCTACATTTTAGTATTTCATCTGAGTTGGTTTTGAGATGAATGATCTAATAATTAATTGGGTGTTGTGAGACAGGGCTTGATACTTTTACAAAGCAGATTCCTGCGTTGAACATATTCCTATATGCTTAGCTTCTTCGAAAAACGAGATCCCTGGGGTAATGGATATGCCATTTGGGTATTGGCCCTATTGCTATTCTGTGCACCTTTTCTGATAACAACATTGAAGCAGATTGAAATGCGCAATGATGTTGAGACTTGGTTGCCCGAGGATGATCCGCAGGCTGTTTTGCTGGATTGGTATCGAGGAAACTTCCCCACGCAGGATCGTCTTTTCCTTACTTGGGATGATAGCAGCGTTGATGATCCAAGGGTCGAGTTGTTAGCCGCCAGGCTTGAAGGCTATGTGAAGCCCAACGGTGTCGCTCAGCGGGGTAGCCCCNATGTGTCGGAGGTGATGACTCCGCGCGAAGGCCTGGAGCAGATGGCTCGTCAGAATATCGAGATGGACGAAGCTGTTTCTCGATTACGCGGGTTATTAATTGGGCATGGGGCTTTCAAGATTCGGCTGACCGATCTTGGAAAAGAGAGACCCGCTCAGATTCAAAAGGAAATTATTCAACGGGCACAAGAAGAACTTCAAATCGAAGTTTCTGTTCTCCCTGCTGCGGTCCTTTGGGAACCTCCGATTGAATTCGAAGCATTTGCAGATATCCAGCAGCGAGAACCGGTAACTGCTTTAGAAGATGTCGAAGATTCTCAGGAAGAAGACCTTTCCGAAGAAGAGGGTTATCCACAACTGGATTATCCGGAGCACGACTTTCAACTGACTTGGCACGGTGTTCATCCTGAAAGTGAAGAAGCAGCTCAGATGACCAAGTTGGTCAATTCAATTATGTCCCGTCCAAGCACACAGAATCCTGATGGGATTTCGCTTGTTGAAGAGTGTTTTTTCTCAGCCGGTACTCCCGCAGCTTTGGTTGTGACGTTGAGCGAAGAAGGCGGAGCAGAGCGAGATGCTGCATTTGATAGCATTCGNCAGATTGCCAGGGAATGCTTTATCGATGTCGAGACTCTACATTTGGGTGGACGTCCCGTTGGTGCAGAGACGCTGGACCAGGAAGTGAGCAAGGCGACCTTTGATCCCACTGCTCCGTGGTACTTTCGCTCGATCATGGGGCTTTCTGCTTTGGTCAGTTTTGTGTTGGCGTTTGTCATGCTGAAGAGCTTTCGGCTTGGTTTACTCGTTTTGGCTGTTTCGATGTACGCAACGCTGTTGACTGTTGCCTTGATTCCGATGACCGGTTCGTCAATGAACATGGTTCTGATTGTGATTCCGACACTGCTTTCGGTGCTTTCTCTTTCGGGGTCCATTCACCTGGCTAGTTACTGGAAACATGCTGCACATGCTGATATGAAGAATTCGATTGTTAATGCAATTCGCATGGCGACTTTGCCTTGTGTTCTTGCCAGTGCAACAACGGCTATTGGCTTGGCATCTTTGATGGCTAGCCCATTGAACCCTGTTCGAGATTTCGGATTCTTTGCCGCCCTGGGCTGCGGCGTGTCTCTGTTTTTCGTGCTGCTTGTGTTGCCCGCATTGATGCAACTTTGGCCTGGGACTGCTCCTGATGAACATGAAGTCAACGCCAAGCAGTGGGAGAAGCTGGCTCGTGTCCTGATTCGCTTTTCCACTCCGGTTTCTCTGAGCTGTTTAGCACTTCTTGCTTTTGGTGTTTACGGTTTGCAGTTCTTCCAAAGTGAAACAAAAGTTGTCCGATATTTTCCGGAAGATTCGCAAATTCTAACTGATTATTGGTTCTTGGAAGATCACGTTATTGGAATCAGTACCGTTGATACAATTGTCCGCTTTGACGAGAAGGCTCAAAGTGATTTGGAATTCCTGGAGCGTATGGAAATTGTACGTGAAATTACCGGAAAAATTCGCACTCATCAGGAAATCACCGGAGCGATTTCTCTGGCAGATTTCCTGAAAAAGGTAGAAAAACCAGGTGAAGGTGCCCGGACGTTTCAAAAGATAATGTACAACAAACGCAGCAACACCGTTCAGGAACGCGTTACTGAGGGGGAGATTGAAGCTGCGGCTTCCCTGTTTACAATTGCTGACAAAGATACCCCCAGCCCAATTAAAGGCGATACCAATCTCAGTAATCAGGGAGATGAAATCTGGCGGATTTCTGCACAAGCCTATGTGATGCCCGATAACGATTACGGTTTACTGATGAGCGAGCTGAATGAGATCAGTCAATCGGTATTGAAATTTCATGCGGGAACAAATCATACTGTCACTGGCATGGTTCCCGTATTTTTGAGGACGCAAAATGCACTGCTGGAAAGTTTAGTCAACAGCTTCAGCTTGGCCTTTGCAATCATTGCTATTGTGATGGTGGTGTTGCTGAGAAGCCCTGTTGCCGGGGTTATTGCAATGCTGCCTAACCTTCTTCCGATTTGCTTTGTTTTTGGCCTGCTTTCGTTCATGGGAAAACGTGTTGATATCGGCACGATGATTACGGCTTCGGTCGCATTGGGTATTGCAGTTGATGGAACGCTTCACCTGTTAACCTGGTACCGTGAAGGTATTAAAATGGGGAAAAGCAAAGAAGAGGCAATTGAACTCGCCTTGGGGCACTGCGCTCCCGCAATGTGGCAAACCAGCTTTATTGTTGCGATCGGACTATTGGTTCTTGCACCGGCTTCTTTGCTGATGATCAGCCGATTCGGAGTTCTCATGGCTGCTTTGGTTGGTGCAGCATTGATTGCTGATATCATCTTCCTGCCTGCTTTATTAGCAGGCCCGCTGGGGAATATTATTAAGAAGACAGTGAAGGTAGAATCGGCATCAACCAAGCAGGATGTCGCATTTGAAGACGTACTTTCCGTTGAGGATTTAGAGCATGCCCAGCGGGAGCAGCGAACAGATCGGTCATCGGATTCCTCACCTCACCTGGTACTTGTTCAGCCGCCTCAGTCTGGCAATTTGAATTCTAAATAAATACGTGCCCACTCATATCAACAGATGGCAAGACCGCTTGTTTTGTCACGTGGGGTGATGTGGCTCGTTTGTGTATTTTTGTTGTAAAGTGTTTTATAAGATGACAGAATCTGTTGAACCTCTTGGCCCGCGGCTTCTGATTCGCAAAGACGAAGCCAGGCAGACAACACGAGGTGGAATTGTTCTTCCCGATCAGTCTGAAATTCCCACAATCACCGGGCGGGTTGTTGCGGTCAGTTTAGAGATGGAGTTTGATGATGTCTTCCCTGTCAGGAAATATGACAAGGTTCTTTTTCACCCCAAAAACGCAATTCCTGTTGACTTTGAATCTGACAACCTGCTTTTCGTTGTCCCTGTTCAGGATATTGTAGCTGTCTTCAGGAAGTCGCCGAGCAAATCGCAAGCTTCTAGTGATGATCTCGGGCAAGAGACTCAGGAAGATTTTGATAGCGACTTTGAAGACTCTGACGAGTAGCCTGGATAATAGATCTAATACGCGATTGCGTATTAGGGAACCTCTATCTAATTCAAAATTCT
>JAESQE010000134.1 GCA_016765335.1 Planctomycetaceae bacterium | reverse complement strand
TTTTTTGAATTTGCTCAGGCGTAACCTTGTCGAGAATTTGAGTCTGCTTGATAATTCCAAATTTACGACTAATTACAGCGTCAGCATTCTCCAGGAGAGTTTCTAGGTCATCCGAGACTAAATTGTCTCCATCCAGCATATCGCGAATTTCTAGTTTGGTTGCTTCCTTGAAATAAGGTGTTAAATCAACAAAGCGATTTGCTGTGTAATATGACCTGAAATTTAATTCTCCGTTTTCGAATACGGCATCAATTTTATCCGAAATTGCCAACCCTGATTGGTCAGAAGTCTGAAAAGTATCGTTACGATGGAACAACGCTCTTCCCCGTCGAATAATACTACCCGTGCGAAACTCTTGAAAAATGATTCTCAGCTTGGAAGAATTGCCTTCCTGGATGACTTGGGTTGCAATAATGGCCTTAATTAAAGGGTAACTCTGGTTTGAAAGATCAAGTATTGGAGTTGTTAGCGGACTTTTTGCAGCCTTAACTATATTCGGATTCATTGAAAACTTGGGTATTGCAAAACGCTCTCCACCACTTGGCGTGTATCTTCCATCAAAATTCACCTTGATTAAACTCTTAGTGATAAAATTGTTGCACATGCTTGTAAAGGACGTCTCTAATTCCTTTGAAACTGCCTGATCGAGAGGCAAGTATTGCACAAAACGTTTTTTCTCCAACTGACCTTTCGTTCGAGTCGACTGTTCTATGATGACGAAAAACTCATAGGGAGCAGGCATGTTTTTTATCCTTGCAAAAGTTCTATTGGTGATTGACTGGAGTCAGATACATCTAACAATAGGTAATCCGAAATTCGACAAATCGTAATTTGCTGCGCATGAACTAAGTGCGTGCGTTTTGAGATTAACATTGCCGTCATTCCATCCGCACATTCAATTTCGTAAAAATGGTATCCAAGAAAGGAAAGCATTGGATTGAAGTGAAAAGAATTGCTGTGATACACTGAGATAAATATCAAGGAAAAAACGTATACCGAAACTACTGGCTTGGCTTCGAAGGCCAAGACATCTTTGCCAAGGAGTGGAAGAAGGTAAGCCAAGAGAAAAGCTAATACATCTTTGTCTGTTGGTTTAATCTTTGTAGTAGATATTTCTGTATGCTTTAAACGATGTTTGCACCAAGCAAAAAAGAGATACGTCAGGAATAGAAGACCAAATGCTCCAACAAGCCANCACCAGAACGCAAGGTCATAAAATGCGGCGTAATTCAATTCCCCGATGCGATTCACTGCAAANGCTCCACAAATTGGGGCAAGTGATGTGGCAACGAGAAGAGACTTACCGAAACTATTCACCATCGCTATAGTTCTCCTTTAGAGGCACGTTGGACCATGGGATTGAAAACGGACTTAGTTTTGCAGCCAACCTTACTGCTAGAAATCAAATCCGTTACTTAGGGGCAGGGATTGAATCGGGGCGTTGCCAGGGGGTTTCGCCGTAGCGTTGGATTTCTCTTCGCAGAGCTGCGGCTAATTCGTTGAAAATCCGAGGGGCCTTTTTCGCAAGGTTATTTTCTTCCAGCGGATCTTGCTTCAGATTGTATAACTCTAAAGGTTCAAATGGACTGTTTTGCAACAACTTCCAGTCGCCACGAATGACAGCTTCGGTTGTTTTTCCGTTATACCTTAAGCCGCCTTCTCGTCTGCGGAAAAACATGTGCTCTCGTAATTGCGGCTGCTCTTTGCCAAGCAGTGTCGGCAAGATACTTTTTCCATCGAGGTCTTCAGCTGGTTTCACTCCTGCCAAATCGAGGATTGTTGGAAACAGGTCCATGCTTAACGCTCGAAAGTTTGTTTGGGTTCCCGGTTGAATTTTCCCCGGCCAAACTACAGCTGTCGGAACTTTCAAGCCGCCTTCGTACATGCTCTGTTTTCCGTCACGCAAGTTGCCGTTGTTCGCGCCAACGCTCAATTGACCGCCGTTGTCTGATGTGAAAACAACCAGTGTATTTTCTGCCAATGATGTTTCCTCCAAAGTTTTCATCACCTGACCGATTCCGTCATCCAGATGCTCGATCAGCGCAACCAGCTTGGCACGCTTTTCGGTAATTCCTGTTTCTCTTTTTTTGACCATTGCCAGCCAGTCCGCTGGGGGTTGAATCGGTGTGTGCGGTGCGTTGTAGGCTAAATACAGGAAGAAAGGTTTGTCTGGAGTTTTTGCTCTCGTGCGGAGATAGTCACAACTCCACTGCGTAAACAAATCCGTTGCATGTCCGGGCGGATCAATCGTTTCGTTATTCAAACGCATGTAATTGATGTCGTGCCTGCGATGCTTATAGTAGTCGTCCATCATGTCACCCAGGTAGCCATGAAAGTGATCAAAACCTCGCTGATTCGGACGATTTTCTTCTGCAAGCCCGAGGTGCCATTTCCCGATGATTGCTGTGTGATAACCAGCTGGCTTAAGTGCAACAGGAAGCATCGTAGTCTCGGGGGTTAAGTAGCCCCAGTTGTTCTCTGAATGTGTGCGAATGACACCGGGAACGCCGACACGATCCTGGTACTTCCCGGAAAGCAGAGCTGCCCGCGTGGGAGAACAAACCGGACAATTCGCGTAGAACTGATCAAACCGCATCCCCTGAGAGATGAGATGATCAATGTGTGGCGACTTCAAATCTGTGGCTCCGTAACTGGAGAGGTCTCCATATCCCAGATCATCGACCAGAATGACAACAACATTCGGTTTCGAAGCGGCGCCAGCCAAACCGGAAAGCGATAATACCAACAAAACAGACAAACTAAATACAGTGCGAACCATCAACCAACACCCCTTCCAAGGAACATCAAAAACTCAACACAACATGCTTGCGCGGTGCATCGTGATACACCAAGTCAATTCATATGTAGATAAAACCGGGCACCACTGCAACTCATCGATAATATGAAATCACTTTTTAGGCTCGTGTATGCTTTCCAACTGACGCCCTTTGAGTGCCTGAAGTTCCGCGGCTTGTCCCCAAAGATAAAACAAAAAGCCAGCCACCATTCCCACCAACGCAGAAGAAAGAACAGCTGCGGCACTCGATGTAAAAGTCGAATTTTCAGTCGCTGCCTGGGTTGTCAAAAACAATCCCACTAAAGAGATTACTAAGCCTTGAGCATCCGTCAGAATTTGCGAAACAGATAGCCCGCCTCGCATAAGCACAGCTAATTTTGCCAGCACCAACTGCAAAGCAAAGCTGACAACCCCCGAGACCATAAAAGCAAACGCCAGCCAGTAGNACGACGCAAACNANATATACTCAGTCATCGCATAGATCGGCTCTAAAATCCCAGCAGAATACTGATTCGCCTTTTCGTTCTGATCAACCTTTTGTGCAATTTCCTCTGTCGCGACACTGATCACCTCAGCTGCTTCAGCGACATCACTTTTTTCAACCTCCGTTTCCGGAACAGCATCCTGAGCGAACAGCTGAGAACTCATCAAAAGCAAAAACACAGAACAAACCGAAGCAACCTTCACCATGCAATATTTCATGACACATCCTGACCTGAAATTCGAGTAACAAGCAATATGACAGCCTTACACACACTCTACACAAAGGCCGCAATTTCATGCCTGTAATTTTGCATCTCCACAGAAGTTGTTTATAATAGGCACAAAACACAGCTGTGAAGCAATAGTAACACGGAAGCTTCCCAAGCTTCAAACGAAAGTTCGATTCCCTTAAGCCGCTTTTACGTGGGAAATTGTGCCCTCAAAACAATCCCTCTTGCGTGATTTTGCGGTTTCTGCAACGATTTGCTGCCCCATTGAGGGATTATTCCGTACAGATCAAGCTTATCAGATTTCAGGTGGTGACAGGATGTCGCTTTACTTTCGAACTCTCTACGCATGGAAATGCAAGGGGACTCATCATAAATTGGCCATGGATGCGCTTCAAATGCTGCCAGGTGAGCACTCTGCGCAGTGGCGAGACCTGTTCCTGAAGCACATTGAAAGTTACTTAACTGGTTCAAAAGATCCGGACACTAAGTTCAAGGATTTTCGGAATCATGTGCTCCACGTTCAGGCTGATTACTNGGGCGGTGCGATCGAAGAAACCCAGAAATGGTATGCGAAGGCTTGCCAGTCGTTTGCTGATGGTCGTTGGAAAGAAGCGATTTACGCGACAGGCGTAATGAGTCATTATTTGAGTGATGTTTGCTGCCCGCTACACACTGCACAATCCGACAAAGAAAACGTCATGCACCGTGCGTGCGAATGGAGTGTCAGTTGCAGTTACGACGATTTGGTGGACACGCTGGAAGAAGACTTGGGCGGTTTCCCGAAACTCACACTTTCCACAGAAACGAACTGGCTCGAACTGCACTTAAAAGAACAAGCGGTATACGCTAACGAAAAATACGATCAGATAGTAGAAGGCTATCGATTTGACTTGGGTGCCAAGAATCCTCCCGAGGGTTTAGAGAAAGAAATCTTCAACCAGTTCGCCCACTTACTTGGACGAGCAGGCTCCTCCCTTTCTTTGGTGATTGGACGTTGCTTAGAGGAATCGAAACAGATACCTCCAGAAGTATCACTTTCCTTGCAGACGATGCTTGCCAATTTTACGATCCCGATTTTTTGGGTCACCAAGAAAATGGCCGATTCGAAAGAACGAGCAATTGTCAATAAAATCTATGAAGAACTGCAACGCACCGGAAGCGTCGAAGAGTCGCTACCTGAAGAGAATCGTGTCATCCGTGATTTGATCAACCAGGAAAATGGCATCACTCCAAGCCAGAACGAATCTTCTGAGACAATTCAAAACGAAGCTCCCGCACAAGAGATCTCTCCTGCGTTGGAATACGAACGAGCATTCGAAGAAGAAGCCGAGGCGGAACAAGACAATAATTCCACGGAGTCTACGAAACCAGCGTCTACTGAACCAGAAACTTTTGAAGCTGCAACACCAAAACGATCACAATCATCAACCGAATTTTTCCTTCATGAAGATGACCCGATTGTTGATGCTCCCTCGATTGGTCCTAAAACGGCGAGCCGCTTTCGCAAAGTAGGGATCAACCGTGTTGATGATTTCCTTAACGCAGATCCTGAGGATATTGTCAGCCGGCTGAACACACGCTGGATCACACGAGAATTTGTGACCGACTGGCAGCAACAAGCAGAATTGATGTGTGCCTTGCCTGGATTGCGTGGGTACGATGCTCAGATTCTAACCGGCATTGGCATCGAAACTTACAACGATATGGCTGCGATGAATACCGAGGATTTGTTCCCGTTAATCTCTGAGTTCGTAGACTCTTCAGATGGGCAGCGAGTTCTTCGAGGTTGTTCTGCACCTGAATTTGAAGAAGTCTCTCAGTGGATAGGCAGCGCTCAGCAACTCACTCAGAACAAAGCCGCATGAACATCCCCCAGCCCCAAGTGAGTGCCGAACCAACAGACACATCGCCTGAGAATTTGCAGACCCCGAAAAAGCAATCTGTTGATCAGACCGATCTACTGGTCAGCTTAACAACCGAGAACATGCCTTACGTTTGCCCTGGAGAATCTCTACCGATTAATCGCTCGGTACACTTGGCGAGGCTGCGATCTCACTATGGCAAGTGCAAGCAATGTCCACATCGACACGAAGCAGAACACTTTTCGGCAGACGCCCATCAACACCTGGAACAGTGGTGGGCCATTGAGGAAAAAGCTCCTGATGAGCTGCGAGATGGATTGGGTAGCGAATCGCCAAACGAATTCCCGGCCCACTCCGGACGCATCTTCTCTCAGACTTTCGCAGCGATGCAATGGGAACGCAAAGCGGGACAACAATCGCAAAAACAGTCTCAGCAAACTACTAGCTCTTCGAATACTCGCCCAACAATAGTGATGGGGCATGATTTCAGTGAAGCTTCTTTGGAAATGATGAGAGAATCTGTGCGTGGTGTNCGCGAGCAAGGGGGCCGTATTATTGATGTGGGAGGCATTACGGCTGCCTGCATGACGTTTGTCCTCGAACATCTTCACGCGGATGCAGGAATCCATGCCATCTCTCGCCGAGCCGANGGAATCGGAGCGGGCCTGGATTTATATGGCCCGAACGCGATCCCACTTTCCGGCGAAAGCCTTTACGAAGTGCAAGCCCATAGAGATCAGGCTCAGCACCAACGCTTCAGCCGCAGCGATGGCGGACTCACCCCGTTTCCAGCCAGAAAAGCATACCTGGGAAGCTTGTGGAAACATTTCCAAGGAATTCGTCCATTTCGAATTTGGGCCAACACGACAAACCAGCTGGTAATCGATCTCCTTCAAGAACTATTCGAAGATCTCCCGGGCACACTCATCATCAGTCAAAAGCAATTCCACTGGACTCCCAATCAACCGACCGATCCCCAACAACTTCGCGACATGGGAAACGATTTGCTTGAGCACGAATGCGAATTGGGAATTCTCTTAGATAGCCAGGGACAATCCTGCCTGTTCCTGGACGCTGAAGGAAAACAAATCCCGGCTTCTGAATTGCTCTCTCTACTTTACCAACAAATCAATACAGTTCCTNCCAACGAAACAGCCAATGCACCACTTGTAATGCTTGGCGAAGAACTACAAACAGAAGAAATGATTTGGCCTNCGGAAAAACNANACGTTGTCCGCCATCGCCAATCATTAAGAGAGTACTTCACCCGCGGAATGACCACCGCGAAAACATCACTTGGCTACGATGCCTTAAACCGATATTGGTTCGCCGACCCAACGCCAATCTGCGATGGCATCGTCACGCTGGGAAAAGTGCTCCAAGCGAAGACCGCAAGTGATTAATGGCGAGCCGGGGCAGTTATGCCCCTGGTAAATTTCGAGGTTAAATGCTGCTGAGCACCGTAGGCTGAGTCAAGACCTAGCTGATTGTGAGGGTCAGAGGCACATGATCGCTTACATTAATCCAGCTTTCTCTCATACCTACCGCTAGATTGCTGGCCAACAATAAATCGTTCGAAACAAACACGTAATCAATGTGATATGGTTTCTCTTCTTTTCGATGAAGAAAAAAGGTTGGTGTTTTCTCTTCTCCCTGAAGCTCATCCTCCTGGTAATGATACAGGCTATCGACATTTATCTCTTTAAGCTCATTGACCACATCTGAATGACTCCACCATCTATCAGTTTTATCCCAAATTTTGTTACTATTAAAATCGCCTAAAATTATAGTTTTCCCGTTAGACAGATCTCCACGATGAATTTGCAGGTATTTCCAGAATTGCCCGATATATCCAAAGGCCTCCGAGCCAAACGCATCTGAATTACTGCCCTTTGTCCATACAGCTAAAACAGTGAATTCATTATTAATCGTGAACGGCAAGAACAACGCTAACTCTGATGTCGACCAACCAACAGAAGATGATCTACTATGCAGGCCAGTTATCTTAAAGCGACCAAACCAATTGAGCCTTGTAACACTGTTTTTGTTTTTCGGAAAAATTCCAATTCCCTTGTTTTTTGAACTACCGATCCACAAATAATCTCCTGCCCACGAGCGATAATCCTTTGTAGATTGCCCAGGGTCTTCACATTCTTGAACCACCAAAACATCAGCATTAAGATGATCTATTTCTTTTGTCTTTTTCCTTAGTCCACCATTACAGTTCCATGTGACTATTTTCATAAACTTCTACAATAGCTAATAAGGTAAGTNGCGAAAGACCCAGCTTTATTCGGCGTTGATAAACTCGTCGCCATAACATTGGTTTGATGGAGATAACAAAACACAAACCAATGTATCAAAGTTACCAGGGGATTAACACCCTCGGCTCGCCTTTGTGAAATCTTTGCAGATGTCTAATAGAGATATCGCGGCAGCAGTCGATGAGTGTTTTTCTGCAACGACCTGCTGTGCATCTCTTCCCATTTTTTTACTCTTTGCCGGTGTTTCCAGCAGCTGCTTTAATATTCTCGCATGATCCTCGATGTTCCCCGGTTCTGAAAGCAGGCCTCCGCCGGTTGATTCGATCNACTCGGGATAACTGCCCTGCGCAGGTTGAGCAACGGGCACCCCTTGAGACATCGCTTCGAGAAGATACAGACCTTTGGGTTCGCTGTATTCAGCTGGCACACTGNAAATCGTCAACCCCTTAATGAACTCCATTTTTTCTTCCTGCGATTCCGGGCTGCCAATGTACCGAAAACGTTTCCCCAGAAAAGCAGCTTCCATCTTAACTTGTTCATAATACGCATGATGAGCCTTCCCTAAATAGCCTCCTGCATGCAGCTCTATTTCCATCCCAGATTCGTGCAGTTTTTTTACTGACCGAACCAAATGCAACAAGCCTTTCTCGGGTGCAATTCGGGCAAAATATCCAATGCGTGACACAGCTGATTCGTTATTCTTTTTTGATGACACCGAATCGTTTGAATCTGCCTGCAAGTCAATGGAAAGCGGTATCTGCCTGAATCGATCTTGCGCTACAGACAAATAGTTTGCCATATAGCTTGCATAAAATTCGGTATGCGTC
>JAESQE010000133.1 GCA_016765335.1 Planctomycetaceae bacterium | reverse complement strand
ATTTTTAAGGGAACCTCTATTAATTCAAAATTTATTGCGAGCGGAGGGTAGACATTCTTGTCTGCCTTAAATTAAGGCATGCTCGAATGAAACAGACCGGAATGTCTGTGCTCCTTTTGAATTAATAGAGGTTCCCAAAAGACGTTTGCCCCCCTCTCACTCCCCCTTCCCAAGGGGGAGGACAATTCAAGAGATTCCTTTAAGTTTATTAAATCCCATCTGTTCGTGATCGCGAATTCCTACCGTTACCCACCAGTCAACTCATTCTTTTTTGATCTGCCCCTTGAGGGGATTTTATGATCAGCTGAAATTGATGATCGAGTTCGTTTATTCCTACACTGTTTATTTTTTACAGTTTATCTCTCCACCGTTTATCTCTCCACCGTTTATCTCTACACCGTTGCGAGAATTATCATGCCTAATCCTATCTCTTCGCTGAATTCGTTGAGCAAGTTCTCTGCTTTTCCTGCGGTTGAAGCCAAGGGAGAAGCGACGGCTGGAAATGTTAATTTTCAGACACTGTTGATGGATTCGCTTTCAGAGGTCAATGATCTGGAACAAACTGCACAGATCAATGTGGAATCTCGTTTGTTGGGTGAAGATATTACTTCAGCGGAAGTCTTTACGAGTATGCGAAAAGCGGAGCTTGCATTGAAAATGATGATGCAGGTTCGCAATAAACTGGTGAGTTCGTTTCAGGAACTTCAGCAGATGCGAATGTGATCTGATCTTACTCTGTTGTTGATGATGACTGTTTCTTTTCTGTCCTTTAAAAAATTGATTGAATCTTGCACCGATGGATACTTTCAAGCTGACCATTACACAATTTAGTGACCTGTTCAAGACGATGCCTGTCAGTCAGCGATTATCGTTGGTGTTGGTGACAGCTGTTGTGATGAGTGGGTTTGGTTTTCTGATGTATCGGGGAGCATCGAACAGTGGATTTGTTGCCATTTCGGTGGGTAAGTCGTTTTCCACTGAGGAATTGATTCGCGCCGAAGAGACTTTGTTATCACAGGGGAAGACCGATTTTCAACGCCGAGGTCAGCGATTGTTGGTCCCGCGGGATAAGGTGGAAGAATACAATTCACTTTTGCTGGCAACAGGCTCATTGCCTCAAAACTGGGCCGAAGAGTGGGAGAAGCAATTCGCTGATATTGGAGGCTTTGCAAATAATAAGCAGATGATAGCTCGTAAAGAAATGGCGAGAGCAAATTTAGCTAGTCAGATGATCCAGGCGCTCCCTGATCTTACTTACGCAAATGTTATGTGGGATAAAGAGAAAACAGCTCAGTGGCCTAATCCGCCCCGCTCGACTGCAACGGTTTCGATTCGTCCCAAACCAGGTGTTATTCTTGAAGAGACACTTTATCGGGCAATTTGTATTTCGATTGCAGGGATGAAAGCGAATCTCGAACCTGAAGACGTCAAAGTGTTAGATTTGGGAAGTCAAAGGGTTTACCAGCAGTCTTCAGCAGATGATCCATTTAATGATGGTGTTTTGCAGCGGATCAATCAGTTTAAGCAGGCGTATCATAGCGATATTATGTCGGTGATTGATTATATCTCTGGGGTTAAAGTTTCGGTCAAGGTGGATGTTGAAAAGGTGATTTCAGCGATGAGGCAAAGTCGTACTTATCAGCCCAAAGCGACTGTCTATATGACTGAAGAGGTGAAAAATAAAAATGACCTCAGTGAATCCGCAGCACAAAATGAACCCGGGCAGACTGCAAACGGTGGCTTGGCTCTTTCGGGACAACAAACACCAGTGCGGACCGAATCTGGAGAAGATACAAAAAATATAGCCTTGATGGTGCCTTCTTCTGAAGTGATGCGAGAGAACATTGCAGGGGCGTTGCCTGAAAATGTGAGTGTTTCTGTTGTTGTGCCCGCGTCTTATTACCGAGTGGTTGCGTTGCAGTCTGGCGATGTGACTGCGGAGTCTACAGAAGAAGAAATTCGTGCAGCTGCGGAAACGGCCCAAACTGCTATCGAAGCGGAATTGAGTGCACGAATCGAAAAGCTGATTCCAATACCAGTTGGCAAAACGGCTGCTGATTTCATTGATATCGGCTCTTACATCCCGACGCCAATTGATGAAGTAATTGTGCCTGTTCCCTGGTCGCAGACGATTTCGTATGTGGTCACACAATGGGGGTCGGCGGTTGCGTTGGCCTTGTTTGGTCTTTGGGCGTTTTGGTCACTGAATAAAACCGTGCGAGCTCAAACAGTTAGCTTGCCCCCAGCCATGGAAGAAGAACTGAAGGCAGGTGAAGGTGTTGACGAGGAAGAGGCTTATACGGGTGAAGATCTTCTTCCCGAAGGGGATACCAGGCGGGTTGATCAATTTCAATATCTTGTGAAGAATGATCCTGAAATGACAGCGTCAATCATTAGTAACTGGATTCAGAGTGCGAAATGAAACCGGAAAAAGAATGAGGTTGGAACAACTGCGTTTTATCAGATAATAGAGTTATACGGGATGTGAGAGCATGGAAGCGATCAGAAAATCAGCGATTTTGTTGTTGAGCCTGGATAAGCCAGTCGCCAAGGAGGTCATCAGTCAGATGTCTCGCGAAATAGTGGAAAAAGTGACTCTCCAGATTGCTAAATTACAAGATGTGAGTCGGGCGGAACAAGAAAAAGTTCTCGACGAATTCTATACCGCAGCCAAGGAACGGACTCCCATCGAACAAGGTGGACTTTCGACGGTTAATGACTTGCTGGCAGATGCATTGGGTGAGGATGGTAGTTCGATCCTTGAAAGCGTCAAGCAGTCAATGAGTTCGGTCCCGTTTGGTTTTTTAGCCAATGTTGGAGCAGAAAACTTACTGACCTATATTATTGAAGAGCATCCACAAACCATTGCGTTGGTGATGTCTCATTTGAAATCGCATCAGGCAGCCGAGGTGCTTGCGGGATTGCCTACGAACAAGCAGATGGAAGTTATTCGTCGAATTGCAAACATGGAGCAAACAAATCCGGATATCGTTAAGGATGTCGAAGAAAGTCTCGAACTTCGGATGATGAGTACTTTGAATCAACAGTTAGATAAAGCTGGTGGAGTCCCGACTGTTGCAGAGATATTGAACTTAACTGATCGGATGACGAACCGCGGGATTTTGGAAACTCTCGAAGAAGAGGACGCTGATCTGGCTGACCAGATTCGCAGACTCATGTTTGTGTTTGATGATATTCTTAAGCTGGATGATAAAGCAATACAATCCTTGCTCAAAGAAGTGGATAACAGTCAATGGGCGATGTCGCTTAAAGGTGCTTCCGAAGAGATTACTGAAAAGGTTCTGGGGAACTTGTCGCAACGTGCAGCTGACATGTTGCGTGAAGAAATTGAATTCCTGGGGTCTGTTCGCCTGAGTGATGTCGAAGCAATGCAGTCACAAATTGTTGATGCCGTTCGCCGATTGGAAGATTCGGGCGAAATTGTTGTCGCCGCAGGTAGCGAAGACGAACAGTTTATTTCCTAACGATATAAAATTACTGACTATATTAATGTGAACTGAGAGATGTATGAATCAGAGAGCCACAGTTCTAAAATCAGATTCGTATGGAGACATGCTTGCAGCTGACCAGTTCAACTACGAAGACTTGCAGGTTCGCTGTGAGGAGTATCTGGAAACGATAAAAAAACAAACCCGCAAAATGATTGAAAAGGCCCAGCGAGAAGTTGATCAGATCAAACAACAGGCTAAGAAACAGGGGCATGAAGAAGGTCTTGCACAAGGTATGCAGGCAGCAGAAAAGCAGAATAATCAGTTATTGAATCAAAAGTCGGAAGCCCTGGTTAAGAAAAAAGTAGAGAATGTGTTGCCCTTGCTGAAGCAGGCCTCCGAGCAGCTGGGGCACGAAAAACAAGCCTGTTTGGCTCGCTGGGAGACACAAGCGATTGATTTGGTATTAGCGATTAGCGGAAAAGTGATTCACCGGAGTGTTGATCAGGATCCTGAGATTGTGAAAGCCCGTATTGAAGAAGTTTTGAAATTAACCATTGGAAATTCTCAAATTTCGATTCGGATTTCTGAGCAGGACCTGGAGTCACTCGGTTCTTACCGCGAATCTGTGATTACCACATTGGCGCAGCACGCAGATGTGAAGTTGATTGGCGACCCCGATTTGTCCTCTGGAGATATTTTGGTAAGTACTGAGCACGGAGCGATCGATGCTCGCGTGGAGACTCAGTTGGAGCGAATTGCAGCAGAGTTACTGGGAGATCGGGAGTCGTAAGCAGTAAGCAGTAAGCAGTAAGCAGTAAGCAGTAAGCAGTAAGCAGTAAGCAGTAAGCAGGGCGATCTTGCCAATTCAGTACAAGTGATTGTGACAGAGTGAAAATATGTGGAAGCAACAACTTAATTCAATTATTCCTTACGGGCTGACTGGTCGTATTTCTCAAGTGATTGGAATGACGGCTCATGTTCGCGGTTTGCCTGCTCCGATTGGATCGCTTTGCAGAATCAATTGCAATCATCGTGCGCCGATTGACGCAGAAGTGATTGGTTTACGCGATCAGGAAATCATCGTTCAGCCTTATGACGATTTACTCGGCGTCAAAAGAGGAGACCAGGTGGAGTTGAGGCAATCATCGATGAAGTTACGTGTCGGTGACGAACTGCTTGGTCGAGTGATTGATGCACGAGGTAACTTTATCGACCAGGGATTACCTGCGGTATTGCCTCAAACGGTTCCGTTGCAATCGCCTCCCATTGCTCCCTTAACTCGGCCTCGGATCACAAAAATGTTAGAGACGGGTGTGAAAGTGATTGATTCGCTTCTGACATGCGGTCAAGGGCAACGACTCGGAATCTTTGCAGGCAGTGGTGTTGGAAAAAGTACGTTGCTTGGCCAGTTAGCCAAGTACGCTTCGGCTGATGTGAACGTTGTTGTGCTTGTGGGAGAACGAGGTCGAGAAGTACGAGAATTTTTGGAGCGAGACCTTGGGCCTGAGGGTATGAAAAAAAGTGTACTTGTGGTTGCCACGAGTGAGGAGTCCGCGCTTCTGCGAAGGCGGTGTGCTCATGTGGGGACCGCAATTGCAGAGCATTTCAGAGATACCGGAAAAAATGTTTTATTAATGATGGACAGTGTCACTCGGTACGCTTTGGCTCAACGTGAAATCGGACTGGCAGCCGGAGAACCTCCAGCAACTCGTGGTTTTCCGCCGTCTGTTTTTGCAATGCTTCCCCGATTATTAGAACGCAGTGGCACAACCGAAAAAGGAACCATCACCGGGTTGTATACCGTT
This sequence comes from Planctomycetaceae bacterium, assembly GCA_016765335.1. Lineage (GTDB taxonomy): Bacteria > Planctomycetota > Planctomycetia > Planctomycetales > Planctomycetaceae > Rubinisphaera. The sequence goes on along the minus strand of JAESQE010000133.1, from coordinate 2,599 downwards.
TTGGTGGAAGGTGATGATACCAATGAACCAATTTCCGATGCGGTGCGTGGGATTCTTGATGGGCATATTATTCTTTCACGCGATTTAGCGCACAAAGCTCACTGGCCCGCGATTGATGTCTTGGGAAGCATTAGTCGATTAATGAATGAGTTAGCCTCACCCGAACACCTTGCAGCTGCACAACAGCTCAAAAAGTTGANGGCTGCTTATCAGCAATCTGAAGACTTGATTAACATTGGAGCTTATCAACAAGGCTCGAATCGACTGGTTGATCGAGCCATTCAGTTGAAATCAAGAATTGATCAATTTCTCCAGCAAACTTCTACGTCTCATGTAGAGCAGAGCAAGACAATTCAGCAACTGATTCAACTGGCATCGCAGATGGATGTGAATCAGCAGATGATGCCAGTGGCAACGGCAGCCAATCAGCAAGCATTGGCTTCATGATCAAGATGGTAACGGTTTCCCGGAACGAGAGGCATCCCAGGACTGATGGCACGATTCAAATTTGAACTTGATTCCCTGTTGAAGTATCGCAAGCATCAGCGCGATCAATGTCGGCAGTTGTTGGGAAGTATTCTTGAACAGGAAACGGCATCTCTTAATGAGATTCAATCCACGCAGCAGGAGCGAGAACAAGTCAGTGAAGAAATCCGAGTGGAAAGTGCGCAGGGAGCAGTTGATGTGCAATTCAACGCCTCTCGACGATTTTATCAATCACAGCTTGATCTTAATATCAGGCAAGTTCAGATGCAGTTAGAGCAAGTCCGTGAACAGATCGTTTTGTGCCGCAAAGCATTACAGCAAGCAGATGCAGCCGTCAAAGCATTGGAGCAGTTGAGGGAAAAACGATTGCAAAAGCATGAGTATCACGAAGCAAAACGACTTGAGGTGGAAATGCAGGACGCTTGGAGTGCAATCCAGCAAATCGGAAATATAAGATGATTTTTAACCATAGTTAACAATAGGCAGATTAAATAATTCGGGAGTACTTCCATGTTTCGTATTTTAGGAATGGTCATCGCCATTTTCTGTACAGCCACGGTGTTAACTGGGGTGCTTGCACTGGGGATTGTGTGGAGCCANGGCAATCTCACTCGCAAATCAGCTGCTGATGTCGCTTCTGTTCTTAAAGGAGAGCCGATTGCTGTTGATGAGGACGCAATCAAAAAAGAAAATGATTTGCCATCCTACGACGATGTTGTCAGTTCACGGACTTCTATGATCCTTAGTCTTTCAACTCGTGAGACTGAGCTGGCAATAATTCAGCAGGCGATTACAGATCAATTGAATGCGATCAGAAGTGAGAGTGAACAACTTGAGCAATATAGGGGGACTTTTCAGGCAGAGTTGAAAAAAGAAGAAGAGAAAATTGTGTCGGAATCTGCTGAATTTTCGCGGGCTACTCTNTTAAAAATGGATCCCGAATCAGCTGTCGAAAAGCTGAGTAAACTTGACATAAGTGATGCAGTGCTATTGATTAAGGGAATGGGAGAGAAGGATGCTGCGAAAATATTAGATCAGTTTCGTGAAAGAATAACTGGGAAAGACCCGGTTGAACGGGTGGAAAAAGCCGAAGAAATATTTAAGGCAATTTATCAGGGGAATCCACTGATCGGTCCTGTTGATGAAGCATCGCAGGCGATGAAGGACTTAGACACTGGTGCAGGTATACGAAGGTAAGTGTCCTGTGCTGTTTATTTAATAGTTGGTTGTCGCAGAAATTGATTCTGCATTTGGCTCAAACTGGTCTTACAAAATGGATTTTGTTGACCTGTTTGGCTTCTGAAAATTGCTTGGAGTAAGTCAAGTTTTTTGATCTCCCTAAAATGGAGATGATAAAACCTTGATTCTTTGATGACTGTGTTGAACAGTTTTATTTCCAGTATATTTTTTCGAGGCTCAAGGACGATGCCACGCACAAACATTCTACCTCCGGTTTCCTTTGTTTCAGACCTTGCAAATTCAGGGAACAGTCTGATTCAAAATTTGGTTGACCCGCGATTGCAAAATCTATCTGGCGGTCGGGTTCCCTCTTTCGGCGAGCAGTTACTCGCTCGACCTGCTCCCGAGCCACCTCATCGCAACTCTGAGCAAGAATATCGGTCGAGTCGCACGGATTATCTCGAAACCAAAGGTCGGCTCGAAAATCGAACAGCTTCATCTGATCGGTCCCCGCAGCGAATCGATCGGCTCCTCCAGATCGCAGGAAGCTTTGCAGAAAAGTCCAGCGGACAGGCGTGTTGACACTGCGCAGGATTATCGGGCGATCCCTTCACGAAACAAGACTCCTGTAACAGAGCATGTTTCACCTGGAAGCGAAAATCAGAGAAACGAAAATCAGAATCGGTCAGAGCAAGCAGCCGAAGTACATAATGCGGATGGCCAGAAGGTTGCTCCAACAGCTCAAAACGATAATCATGCACAACAGCACAATGAAGAACAAACTGATCAGCAGGTGAATGTTGATGCTACGGCAGAACAGAGCCAAGCATCTGAGGTGCCGCTTGCTTTGCTGAAGCACTTAGAGAAGTTTGAAATTAAGACAGAGCAAAATGAGGTCGCGCAAGTTGGCGAGCAGCAGGAAAGTGCACCTAAC
>JAESQE010000132.1 GCA_016765335.1 Planctomycetaceae bacterium | reverse complement strand
TGCCGGCGTGTGCATGAGTCAGAAGTATGGAATCTGATTTCCAACGTTCATAAGAATCGTGTGTGTAAAAAACGGGGTGGGATGTGATTTCGATGAATCGCTTCAGAACATGGAAGCTCTTCAATTTACTGCTTGCGATGCTGCTGTCCCTTTCATCAGGATGCCAGGTCGGGCTTGATAATTGGTGGTACCTGGGGAAGGAAAAACCTCATCAGGAACAATACCGCGAAACTTCTACCAAAATTGACCATCCGATTGTTGCTCAGGCACCTCCGCAAGGGATTGAGATAACGGCTCCGCCTCGAACATTGGCCACCAGAGAACGAGAAGAAATCTGGGATCTGGGGATCGAAGAAGCAATTCACCTTGCGTTGGCTAACAGCGAAATCATTCGTACCTCTGGTCAATTTCTAAGTCCCGGCAATACCCTGCTGAATAATCCGCTGAATGTCGCCAGTATTTATGATCCGGCAATTCAAGATACCGGTGTTTTGTTTGGAGGCGTAGGAACCGAAGCTGCACTGGCTGCGTTCGATACCACCTGGGCAACCAACATGTTCTGGGGACGCAATGAAACCGTTCAAAACTCTCCCTTTGGTGGTGGGATCAGCGGCTCATCATTACTTCAAGACACCGCAAATATGAATACTTCACTAACGAAACAGCTCGGTTATGGTGCTCAGTTTACAGTCAGTCATCAGGTGAACTTTCAAGGAACCAACTCAGCCAGCACATTGTTCCCATCGGTTTATACCGGAAACGTGCAAGCCGAATATCGTCATCAGTTACTTGCAGGTTCAGGTCCAGAATTTGTTCGCGTGGCTGGTCCGCTCAATTCCAATTTTGCCAGTATTTCCGGGGTGAGTAATGGTATTTTGATTGCAAGAATTAACGCAGACATTTCCATTACAAACTTTGAGGCCAATGTGCGAAACTTGGTCAAGGATATCGAAGATACTTATTGGGATTTGTATCTGGTCTATCGTAACTTTGATACCGCAGTGACTGCACGAAACACGGCGCTAGACACCTGGCGTGTCGCCGACGCCAAAAGACGATTGGGAGGCGTACGAGGTTTCAGTAACTCGGAAGAAGCACAGGCCCGGGACCGTTACTTTGAAACACGCGCACAGGCTGAGGATTCACTGGGGAATTTGTACGCAACCGAACAGCGACTACGCNGCTTGATGGGATTGCCGATCAATGATCGCAANGTGATTCGACCATCCAATTCACCAATTTCCGCCAAGGTGACTGTCGACTGGTATCATTGCCTGGCTGAGTCTTTGACAGAACGTGTCGAACTACGTCGGCAAAAATGGAACATCAAATCTTTAGAACTCCAACTGGCAGCAGCAGAAAACTTTGCTCGACCTCGGTTCGATTTCGTTGCTCGCATGCGGGCTAATGGATTTGGAGATAATTTGATGAGTGCCAACGATAGAGACAAATTTGGTGGAGACCGCAACTCGTTCTATGAAAGAATTGCACAAGGGGACGAAACCGGTTGGGACATGGGAGTGGAATTCACAATGCCATTCGGTTTGCGACTTGCCAAAACACAGGTCAGCAATCTGGAACTGCGTCTCACGAAAGCTCGAAAAGTTCTGGCTGCTCAAGAGTTAGAAATTGGGCACGAACTGGCAGTCGCTTTCCAGGATATCGAACGAACTTACGCAACTGCCATTTCGAACTTCTCGCGTCGAGACGCTGCTTTGGAACGTGTGAAAATGATTGGTCAGGAACTGCAAGTCGGTTCCGGAGCAAACACCTTGGATCGATATTTGCGATCTCAGGAATCCTTGGCGGCTGCTGAAAGTTCTTATCATCAAAGCTTAGTCGATTACAACAAAGCGATTGTGAATTTACACTATCGCAAAGGGACTTTATTACAGCAAGACAGCATTCATTTGCTCGAAGGAAAGTGGCATCCCGAAGCCTATCGACAAGCCTTTTCACGAGCCATGGCCAGAGCACATGCGGTACCTGCTCCTCACCTGAAAACGCTACCTGCTCCTTTTGCAGCTGACGAGCATTTGAATCAGATTGGTTTTGCAGGCCCGGAAGCGGCTCAATTGTCTGAAGCAGGAAGTTCGCAAGTCGATGCGTTAGCTCCATTTCCGCAAGAACTAGAGTTGCCATTGCCTAGTGACGAATCCTTAATCCCGAAGTCTGACACAAAACAAGACGTTATCCAAAAACTTCCACCGGCACCGGGTGAGTCTTCCGGGAAGGCAGCGGTTAAAGTTGCTCCTGTTGTGCCACAGCCTCCAAAGTACTTTGAAAAAACGCAACCCGCGCCCTTGAAAGTACCTGCCCCTAAAGACTCCAAAGAAGCAAGCTTAGATCCGGCCTTTGGAAAATCGTTGTCAAGCGGCTTGGCAGCGATGAATCCATCTCCAACTGATAAATCCAGCAAGAAAAGAATTACTGCTCCAGATTTCCCCACACTTGCCTTACGATCACAAAAGAAATCTGAAGGAAAACCTTCGGCTGGAAATCGTGATTCTGCTTTGTCACCTGGACGGGTAAGCCTGGCTTCAGCAACTTCCCAACGCAAGCCGGGCCAACGCAAGCCGGGCCAACGCAAGCCGGGACACGGAGTCACAAGAATTCCGACAACGACAAATCCCTCGACCAAAGGGGGCTGGCGAATCGATGAAAACGAATGGGTTTCAGGGGACGAAATCCTCAACGCCTTTCCAACCCAGCCCGTGAGTCTATCGGAATAAAACTAAGCAGCCCCTTTGCATAATCCGCGGCTGGAAGTTTCTGCCAAAAAGCTGATCAATGGATCCAAGGCTGGTGTTCGCTCTTTTGCCAGCAAAATCGCCATGGCATTGCTATGAGTAATACCGTCCCGATACATGATGCGAAAGGCCTCTTTGATTTCCCGGCGTTGACTTGGACTGAAGCCTGCTCGCCTCAGCCCCACAAGATTGATGGCAATGACATTTCCAATTTGGTCTGTCATCATAAATGGAGGGATGTCCTGTGTGATCTTTGCGACCCCACCGATCATGGTCATCGCACCAATTCTACAGAACTGATGAATCGCTGCGTTCCCAGAGATAATTGCTTTTTCGCCAACAGTAACATGTCCCCCGAGAAGAACTCCACTGATCAGGATGACATTGTTTTCCAGTTCGCAATTATGCCCTACATGCGAATTCGTCATCAGGTAGCAA
>JAESQE010000131.1 GCA_016765335.1 Planctomycetaceae bacterium | reverse complement strand
GAGTGACTTCTTCACTGGTCGAGGCATTGTAGTTTGCTCCGACTTCGTCAAAGATGCGATTGACATCTTCAGCCGAGTAGCGATCAGTCCCTTTAAACACCATGTGTTCCAGAAAATGGCTTACTCCGCTGACATCGCAAGATTCATCACGCGAACCGGTCCGGACAAAAAATCCAAACGCAACGCTGTGCACGTCCGGATTCAATTCCGCAACAATTTTTAGACCGTTATCGAGTGTTTCCTGTTCAAATTTCAAAACGGAGTCCCCAGCAATTCAATAAAAATCTAAAATAGAAACCTGAAGAATTCCTCTTGATCATCAAGGGAACTCTCGTAAAGAAACAACGGTTACTGGTTAACTTTCAGAGGTTCTGGACCAATGGTGAGTACCTGAATGTCCTTCGCAGGATGTTGTTGGATATACTCGACGACATCTTCAACCTTGATCGATTCAATCTTCTGACGAACTTCATCAAGTGTTGTCACACGCCCCAGATGGAACCAGTCCCGTACCAAAGAAGAAGATCGCGACATGGTTGAATCTTCTTGCATGATGAGCGAACTTTTTGCTCGAACCTGACACCGCTGCAATTCCGATTCGGTGATTCCCTGATCGAGCTGCCTGAGTTCGTCAAGGGTTACATCGAGTGTTTCCTGTGCTCGGTCATTGGTCGTGCCTGCATAGCACAGCACACGAGCTTCATCTTTTAATGTACTCAGCGAAGCGCCGATCGCGTAGCACAATCCACGTTCTTCACGCACTTTGGTAAACAATCGCGAACTCATGCCGCCCGAAAGAATATTGACTGCGGTCCAGGCACGGTAATAATCTGGGTCTCGATACGGAACCGCATTGTAAGCGATCCCAATTTGTGTTTGGGTTGAATCGTGATTGATGTGCTCGCCGGTCGCTTGTGNTTCACTTCCCTGGCTTAACGCGGGAGTCGCTCCGGTCCAGTCCCCGAACAACTGCTCACATAGCGAGACGATTTGTTTCGGATCGATCTCTCCAGCAATCCCAAGAATTGCACCTTTAGGCACTGAGCAATTCTGAAAGTACGAACAGACATCTTCGTGACTGATTTGCTGTAAGTCTTCTAAAGATCCATCAGCAGGGCGGTTCCAAGGCGAATCGTAACAGCGTTTGCGTAGTTCAATCATCAGTTTCTGGCGAGGTTCATCTTCGATCGAACGCAATGTCTGCTCGCGACCGACTCGGCACATCTCGAATGCATCTTGCTTCAAGTGAGGCCGCAAAAAGACATCTGCAACCAATGCAAGTGTTTCCGGTAAGCGATGACCAATGGTCGCTGCCGAAAATGTTGCCTGGTGCCAACTCGGAGAAATATGATACTGAACTCCCAGATTATCGAAGGCGACAGAAAGTGCCCGTGAATCGTTATCGCCAGCTCCCCGCAGCATCAAATCACTGAGCAAAGCTGCGACACCATTTTTTCCTGATGGCTCGTAGCAACCCCCAGCTGGGATGGAAAGTGTCAATCCAGCAGATCGAACTGCTGGCATTTTTTCAGTGATGACCGTCAGCCCGTTGCTTAATGAGTGAATATCAATATTTTGGTTCGGCATAGTTACCATTTATGTAAGCAAAATCATTTACGTGGGCAGCGGAATTCAACAATCCAATCAGAGAGTAAATTTCTATACTCTGGTGGATCGGAATTATAGTCTCCCAACGCATTTCAGGAAACCATGGGGAAGATAGCAGTTGGCACAATCGACCAAAATTATGTACCGAGATGCAATCGGGCTGATCTGGACGAGATCAGTTTTCTTTTTTTACAGGCACGGCAGCTGCTTGACGTAGCGGTTTTGAACCCGGTGCAACAGAAAGGCTGGCTGGAGGATTGTTGTCGATGAAGTCCTTCAGTTTTTCTAGTGCAGTCTTCGAAATTTTAGTTGTCTGGGGGCTAGGTTGCCCGACTACTTCATTAACAACAGGCAGAATCACCTTGTAGGCTGCTTCAACGTTCGTTTTGTGCTTACTTAAAGGGGCCTTAGAAACCCGATCAAGAAATGCAGTGTCCTGCTGCGTTAATTTTCTGTAAGTTGTATAAACTTGGAAGAAGCTCTTCTTCCAATAATAAAGTTTTGTGTTTCGGTTGAACTGCAAGCTGAGATCGTAAGCAAATCGAGCCACTTCGTGATTGATTAATGCGACATTGGTATTGGCATCCATTTTGGTGCGACCAAGAGAATGGGCAGCCTCGGCTCGTACCAGCCAAGGCTGTTTGTTGTCAATCAAAACTTCGCACAGTGCCTGGATTATGTACGGCTTACGTTGAGTATCGTACAGATCATCTACAGACCCGAGTGTTTCTACACAAACGAGTTTGTACCAAGGTTGGATATTCGCTTTCTTGATTTCGACAATCAAAGATGATGCGATCTTTTTACGCAGGTCAACCTTAAGAGATGCATCTTTGCAAAGTCTATCCAAGCCTCGTACAGCAATCACTTTAACTGCTTGAGACTGAACTGGATTCTTCACAATCGCAAGCAATGTATCTGCTTTTCCCTCGTAAGGGATAGCGGCTTCCTTTTTGCCAATGTTACCTTGTGACTGATTCAGTTCACTAATCAGCATCACAGCATTGAGCCGAACAGGCATTGGATGGTTCAGTAATTTTTGGCAATGTGCAGTGATTTCAGAAAGCAGCAAATCTGTTCCAGGCTGCTTGGCACGAGAAAAATCGCGTTTGATTTTCTTTCGAATATTCGGGAGTTCCCGCTTCTTACTCTCCAGGCTCATCTGTAGAACCTGAATACGAGTGTAATTTTTGATGGCCTGAACTTCAGACTGAGACAACGATGTTTTCGAAATCGCCTTATAATAATTGGGGGCCAGCTTCCTCTGGCTGCCTACTTCTTCTGTCGTGACCAGCTCTTCGGTGTTGACCTCTGCTACAGCTTCTTTTTTCGCAGCTTCATCCTGCGCCAATACAACCGATAAATTCGGGGCATTGACGACCAGAAAAGCCAGTAACGAAATGCTATACAGCCAAAATATCTTTCCCCAACAGGTTGGCACGATTTGCTGTGACACGACTTGCTGAGAACATGCTTGAAAATTATCGCGGGATATCAAACTCATGATGCCTAACAATATCGGGGAAAAACCAAGGAGATGTTATTTGAACAGTCGAGAATCCTGCCTCTGTGGTCGAATTCCAGTATGAGAAGTATGCAGGATAATTTCTAGAGCTTAGCAGCTGAAACAGAATCCTGCACTCGAACAGCAATAATATACCTCGACCAATAGCGATTAAAAGGATTGCAGAAACTATAGTGAGTTGCATCTACTTCGGAAAACATCGAAAATAACCAAGGGTGTATGTACGGACGTACCCACTTGGTGCTTTGTTGAAAAATGGAATTGGCAAATCAGACCTGACCAGGCACTGGAATGGACGACTTATATAATGATCGAATTATATGAAGCCTTTCCCAGCACATAAAAGCGATATTTGCCTCTTGTTCCAGAATTCTAAAAAAAACTGCTCTGTCTAATCTCTGAAAAGTAGGTTCTCCCCCTTGCCAAGGGGGAGTTAGAGGGGGGGTAAACTACACCTAACAACCAAACTGCCTTTAAGACTGCTCTTGAATTCAATTTTCAGAGGTACCCTTTAGGCTATTTTTTCTTTTTCAGTGTTGTGAGATACTCAACAACATCGACTAATTCTTTTTCCGTCATGACTTTTTGCAGATCTGCTGGCATCAAAGAGATCTCTTGTTTTACAAGATCTTCCAGATCATCCGTGGCAATTGTCTTTACAATGCCATCTACATTTTTGATCGAAACCGAATCATCCGTTTGACTAATCAGTAAACCAGAGTGAGTTGTTCCTTCCACTGTCAGGGCTGTGTAGGTTTCGTAGTTATGACTAACCCCTGCTGAAGGATACAAAATCGATTCAAACAAGGCTTGCTTGCTCAGTTTTTTTCCAATTTCCGACAGATCCGGTCCTACATCTTTGCCCAGACTATTCACAATATGACATTTCGCACACGTGCCATGAGTGTGGTAGACCAGGCGACCGTTTTTTATATCCCCTTTGCGTGTTGCCAATTCAGACAACGAAGGCAACGGCTTGGCATCTTTGGAAGGAGGTGACGGATAAAGCTGGTTAGCCACATCTTTTACATCCTTCCAGGTTGCTGCATGCAAAACGGCTGCAACAGCGTGCTTCAATGAT
>JAESQE010000130.1 GCA_016765335.1 Planctomycetaceae bacterium | reverse complement strand
TGGTATCGACACCTGTTTTAACATCAGCTTCCATCTGAGCGAGCATCAACGCATGCCAGCCCCAAAGGTTATCGTATTGCCAGTTCTGCACCTGATAATTAGGTTGGCCTTCTAAGTCAAATATGGCCGGTTCGGTGAAGTTTAATGTATCGGAAACCGCATTATATGTAGCATTAAATGTGGCTTGATCTAAACCTGTTTTATCATCAAAGCCATCCCCAGGAGGGTTACCACCCACTGCGGGAGGCAAATCATCCACAAATATTGGGCGGATTGCACCTGTTGGAAAGACTCTGAACGTACCTGCGTAATTATGAGCTGCCAGAGCCAGTTGCTTCATATTGTTAATGCATTGAGTGCGGCGGGCTGCTTCGCGGGCGCGCTGGACTGCGGGGAGCAGTAAGGCAGCCAGGATTGCAATGATAGCAATAACAACGAGTAGTTCGATCAGCGTAAAGCCACGTCGATTTTCTCGTCTGTTCATTTGATGTGAGGGCATCTCGATCTTCTTTCCCGAATTAAATGTTAAATCAGCCACTGACCACGATTTGTAACCGCAGCAGATACAGTCAGGTTTTCGCATCAACCTAGCTTGATAGTATTAAGTGTACCAACGTAAATTTTTATTTGCAAATCCCGAATTCTTCTTACGGACTGTTTTCGGTAGGCATTTAGCCTTATTTGATTCTTACTCAACCTGCAAACATTCCAGTAATGTAAACGTGAAGACGCTGATTCATTCTACAAAACAATCAAATTTCGAGTAAATCTCGCCCAGAGTATGCTCGCAAGAACACCTCCTTCTGTTTCATCCTGCATTATTAAAGGGAACCTCTATTAATTGTATCCCAGAGGTACTCGAATACAGTTTAGTTATAAAAAACAGTTAAAAACCCCCCCCTCTAACTCCCCTTCGTAAGGGGGAGAACCAATTAATAGAGGTTCCCTAAAGACTGTAGGCCGGGAAAAGCAAAGCAAAGCGAAGTTCCGGCAAATGCGACTGTCACACGAGCGAAGTTGGGTGCCTTACTGCCATCAACTTGCTGAATTTTACCTGAAATAACTCCTGTTATTTCGCATAACTTGATCAGTATGGATGACATTCCTGCATCTGTTCGCGAGATAATAGTGAACACTATGGAAATTCTGCATCGTGCTGCGTATGGTGCGGTTCTGAGTTATTTATCATCCTCACAGGGAAAAATATTGATCTAAACGAAATACTAGGCGTTTGCCTGTGGAAACAACTCCAGCCGGTTATCCATTCGGAAAGAAGCAGATTCTTTCCGAATTTACTAAATACAGACTCTGAATATAAAACAGGTCAACGATATGCTTTTGAACATCATTCGAGCCATTTTTTTATGTATTGCCGCAGGGGTTTTTGCCACCTACGTCAGTCAGAAAAATAGCGTCCCAATAGAAATTGACAATCATCCCTTTGCTGCATTCTCGATATTAATGCTGCTTGTGGTTGGCATTATCACGACAGATTTATGTGTCAAACGAAAGCGTATTGAGGATATTTCAGCGGTTTATTTTGGCTTGCTTGTCGGGGCATTACTAAGTTATCTGTTTATTCAGGCGGTAGAACCAGCTTTTGACCAGGCAAATTTTCGCGATGGACCAGCCTATTACCACCTCACTTCGATGTTTGTCCTGCTCACGATACCGTACCTCTCGATTTCCTTCTTGATGCAAACCAAGAACGACTTCCGCTTTGTAATTCCTTATGTGGAATTTTCCCGGGAACTCAAAGGAGGCAAGCCATTAATTGTCGATAGCCATGCTTTGATTGATGGTCGGATAGCCGAGTTGGTCGAAACACATGTCATTGATTCACTCATGCTGGTCCCGGATTTCGTTCTGGAAGATTTGCAGCGAATTGCAGAAAGCGGCGACAAAGTTCGCAAAGGACGGGGACGACGCGGGTTAGATGTCCTCAGTCGAATCCAGCAACATCCTCACACTGAAATGCGAATTTACGACACCAACTTTGATCAATCTGATTCTGCCAGAGCAACACCTCATGATCAAATGCTGATTGAAGTTGCAAAAGCAGTTAGCGGTCGCATCATCACTAACGATGTCAATTTGAATAAAGTCGCTGGTGTCCAGCAAATCGATGTCATCAACTTGAACGATGTTGCCAGTGCATTGAAGCCAAAATACATTCCAGGGGAGCATGTTCGCATTCACCTTCTCAAAGAAGGAGAATCCTTCGGACAAGGGGTTGGCTACCTCGACGATGGCACAATGGTTGTCTGCGAGCAAGGCAAAGAATTCGTGGGCACAGAAGTTGATGTCGAAGTTACCAGTGTACTGCAAAACAGTGCAGGCCGTATGATCTTTGGCAAGCCCAGCGAAGCGACGGAAATTAGTAGTCCCCGCAAGGCTTGAGGGTATCTCGATGAGATCCCGGTGGCACAGACATTCCTGTCTGTTTCGTTTGAGCATGAAAACATGAGAGCCTGGGTTCGCCTGGCAGCGTCAAATGGTTTCGCTACAATCATTTCTGGAGCTAACCCTTGTATCAAACCAGAACCGTATTTATTCTGACAAAAACAATTCGTTAACAATCTGCGCCCGAATCAGGGATGCCATTGGATACGGACGATTGGGCCAGTCGCGAACAAATCAGCAATACGACTGCCCAGCTTTTCTTCACCATCAATTGAAATTCAACCTGATGACAAATACCTTGTTTCCGACCAGTGCCTCTGTTTCCCTGGATAATGACCTGACCGATGCAATCAACATCCCAGAATTGCTACAGAGCCTGATATGGAAAAAGAAGATTGATTCCGAACTTAGCCCGCTGCTGAATAATGATTCATTACAGCTATTTGCCCAAAAGCTCAAATCATTCCTGCCTTGCAAGCCGAAGCAACAGCGTAAATATTCTCAAAGTCTGCTCTGCTTGCTGGACTACCTTGCGTTTGCCAATGCAACCCAAGATGTTATTTCAGCTTCAGAGCATCAGCAATCTTTGCCAGCTTTGCTCCAGCAACTGCTAGAGCTAAAGGATGAAACACCAGACAGTACATCCAAGCAACAGTTTGACACTGAAACCTGGCTCGCGGAACTTCACGGTTTACTGACTCATGAATGGTCTCAACTGGAATCTGATCTGAATGCAAACGTCTCACAGTCCAGACTACTAGATCTTTATCTGCTGACGAACATTTTGCTGCTTGGCGCAGACTTATTGACCGAAGACTTATTCATCAGCCTTTGGTCACTGCTGCAATTGCACCTGGATCTGGTCAGTCAAGTTTTAGAACTGCCTTATCAATCCGAAGAGGCTCCGTTGGAAAGTATGATCACGCGAGGAGAATTGCCTTGCTTGCTTGGCTTGATCTTCGGGCGAGTTCTCAAATCTGTTGATCTGTTTTCTGCAGGAAAGAAGTCTCTGGCAGTTGAGTTGAACGAACTCACCGACACCGATGGCACACCTCATGCATCACTGCTTCCGATTCTTCCGCAATACATGGAATCTGTTTTGAGATGTTCGATGACTGCAAAATGGTTTGAACAAAAACTGTTGACCAGCTCAGCTGAGCAACGATGGGATGATTTAATCGAAAGGGCAGCTGCGTTAACGATTGGCAATGGTCAACTTTGGTTGACATCATCTTTTCCTTCCAATTGGCAGGAAACACTGCATGCATCGTTAAGTCGTCACTCCAGCGAGAAACTATCACACTGGGCCGTTCAAACATTTGCTGCATAGAATGTAGGTAAGCCACCAAAAAGTAAGTCTCGTAAAGAAAAGAAGTTGAAGAAGAATATCGATCAGACTGCTGCAACTCATTCTGAATGGGCGCACCTGGCTTGTTTGAGAAGCAACTGGTATCCAGGAGCAGATGCGATAAGAATTTCTCATCATCTTGCACATTGTCCGTTTGCATTCAATGCACTGGGGCAGCCAGTTTTTGAGGGCGATTGGCGGACAGAGCTGCGGATCAACGGCGAACTACAGGAGTTAGAACAACAATGGTCGGTTTCCTGCTGGTTCAGTGATGCCGCGGGAGATTACCTTGAACTTCGCAACGAAACAGATTCCGCCCACATCGATCGGCAACTGTTTCTGTCTCGCAATGATCATATTTCGTTTCTGTGTGACACCGTGATTTCTAATGATCCTGAAAATCAAATCGAGCTTCAATGGGAACTCCCAATGACCGGTCAGTGGAAAGAAAAGAAGAAGCGAGAGAGCCGCGAATTAATTCTGAAAAATAAAAACTTGAGCCTGAACGCTATCCCGCTTGGCTTGACGCAGGATCGAGTCATTAAGGCTGATGGAACTTTAGATCTGAATCAGAATCGACTTTGCTTGAACCAGGCCGGTTCGCATCATTTAGTCATGCCACTCTTTTTGGATTGGTCACCAGTGAGAAAGCAAAACGCTTGTGACTGGACCAAATTGACCGTCACAGAAAACAGAACAATTCTCGCCCCTAGTGACGCATTTGCTGCTCGTTGTCGAGTTGGAAAACATCAATGGCTGTACTTACGAAACATGGAGTCTTCCGGACTACCACGAGCAGCCTTGGGGCTTAATACTGACGCAGAAACCATCATTGCTGAATTCCCCAAATCCGGCATTGCAGAAAAGATGGTTGAAGTTCAGTACGACGATGAGTAATCACCGTACTGGCATTGCAGAAAATAAATAGGAATATGCTCTATGAGATCCCAAGGGTTGCCTGCTAGATCCGCTTCTTGATTAAGGGGTAGCTCATACGATCCCGTTCAGGGTCGTGTGAGTGCCGCAGGCACCCGAGGATAATGCATGTCGACTTCCTCGTGAGCAATACGCAACGGCAAATGCCATCTTTCGACCCGCTCAAAAATAAACAGATGGGTAGTGATACCTGAATCGCTGGGTTTCGTAAAGACTCAACCGCAGCCTACGATCCCGTTGCTTAAGTTTTGGGGCCGCACTATTTAGTCGATCCTGAAA